>JBFGYD010000539.1:0-1121 GCA_041587615.1 Lysobacterales bacterium | reverse complement strand
CGCGCGGAACCGATCCGCGGTTCCCCCCACAAAAGATCGTGCATTTCGCTCGCTTTGTATTCCTGAACAACGATACCGAGCTGGGTTTGTTCACGACCTACGACGGTGATTTTGCCGGCTACATCCGCTACTTTGCGTTGGCCGCGGGCCCCTTGTTCGATCAGATCTTCGACCACATCCAGGCCGACGCGCCGACCCCGGTGCGCGAGCATCCGGATGAATTCGTCGAATTCGTGCGGCGGCACGACGTCGCTCCGGTTGCGGACTATTTTTTCAGCGCCTATCCGGACAAGTCGGTTGCCGACATCAAGCGGCCCGAATGAGCAAAATCGATCTGAACAATCTGCAGCGAATCGTGGCCCGCGGTTTCGGTTTCGACCAGGCTCACCATTTCATTCTCGAGGTGACCAAGCCGCTGGCAGCGGCCGCGTTCCTGCGCGGGCTCGAGGTCACCAATGCCGCAGAGAGTCCGCGGGACCGACCGCACGCAACGGCGGTTGGGCTCAGCTTTCGAGGGCTGGCGGCGCTTGCGACCAAGCCCGAGGTACTCCGGACGTTCCGGGCGCTGGCGCCCGCGTTCGCCGAGAGCGCGCCGTTGCGCGCCGCCCGCCGCCTGGGCGACAGTGGCACGAGCGCCGCGGCGTTCTGGGACCCGCTGTTCAATCTGACCCGCGCGCACGTGCTGCTCTCGATCTACGCCAACTCAGACGAGGCGCTGGACGCCCGCGTCAAAGAGCTGACTGGCCGGGCCGGTGACTCGCTCAGCGGCTGGGACCGACCTTTACGGGGCCGGCATCTGGGTTCGCGGGGCCGCAGGACCGAGCATTTTGGTTTTCGAGACGGCGTTTCGCAGCCGGTCATCAAGGGAATTCCGCGCAAAGCCGAGGCCCCGAGGCAGCCGGAGTTCATGGAACTGGAAGCGGGAGAGTTTCTGCTCGGGCACGTCAACGAAGCCGGTCAAAATCGATGGTCTCGGCTTGGCGGCGGCGGTGATTTCTTCGAAGACGGCAGCTTCTGCGCGTTTCGGCAGATGCGCCAGGACGTCGCCGGATTCAACAGCGCGGTCGAGGCGCTGGCGACCGAGCACGGCATCTCGAAAGTCCTGGTCCGCGCCAAGCTGT
>JBFGYD010000538.1:0-1324 GCA_041587615.1 Lysobacterales bacterium | reverse complement strand
GCTACAGCGTGGGGGTCGCCGAGAATGCCGACGCCGCCCGGGCGGCGCGCCGGGCGCGCAAACTGGATCTGGCCCTGCTCGACATCTGGATGCCAGACACCGACGGCATCTCGCTGCTGGCCGAATGGGCCGAGGGCGGCGGCTTACCGTTCCCGGTCATCATGATGTCCGGCCACGGCACGGTCGAGACCGCGGTCGAGGCCACCAAGCTCGGTGCTTACGATTTCATCGAGAAGCCGATTTCCTTGGCCAAGCTGCTCCTGACCGTCGAGCGGGCGCTGGAGGCGGGCAAGCTCAGACGTGAGAATGAGGGACTGCGCAAGGAGCTGGCGCCGCCGGTGGAGCCGGTCGGAACCAGTGACGCGATGCGTGAGCTGCGCGATCAGCTCGCGCGGCTGGCCAAACACGACACCTGCGTCCTGTTGAGCGGCGAGCCCGGGGTTGGCAAGGCGACCGTGGCCCGGTATCTGCACGCGCTCAGTCCCCGCGCCCGCGGACCGTTCGTCGACCTCGGCCTGGGATCGATCGACGCCGAAAACCCGGGACGCGAAATTTTCGGCACCGAATCCGACGGACAAGTGACTTACGGGCGGCTCGAGCAGGCCAGCGGAGGAACGCTGTTTCTGGACGAGGTCACCGATCTGGACGAGGACACGCAACTGCGCCTCGCGGGCGCCCTGGAGAGCCGCTCGGTCACTCGCGTCGGCGGTCACGAGCCGGTCGAGATCGACGTTCGGGTGGTTGCCTCAACCCGCCGGAACCTGGAGGAGGAGGTTAGCGCCGAGCGCTTTCGCGAGGAGTTGTACTATCAGCTCAACGTGGTCCCGCTCACGGTACCTCCGCTGCGCGAACGACCCGAGGATATCCCCGAGTTGCTGCGTTACTACACCGATCATTTTCCGACGCAGGACAACCTGCCTTACCGTCATTTCGCGGTCGCCGCTCAGAACCGCCTGCGCAATCATTCCTGGCCCGGCAACGTCAGAGAGTTGAAAAATCTGGTCCAGCGTCTGCTGATCCTGGGCACCGGCGAGATCGAACTCGAGGAAGTGGAGGCCGCGCTCGGCGCCGGCCCGCGCCCGCAGGATAGCGTCATCGTCCACGGCGTCGACTTCAGTCTGCCGCTGCGCGAGGCGCGCGAGCAGTTCGAGCGCGCCTATCTGATTGCCCGCCTCAAGGAAGCCCGCGGCAGCGTCGGGCGCTTGGCCGAGGTCTCGGGCATGGAAAGGACCCATCTTTATCGCAAACTGCGGGCGCTGAAAATCGATCCCAAAGGCGTTGCGGCGGAAGATTAGCCCGCATATTGCATGAGTTTCACTCGGCG
>JBFGYD010000537.1:0-1360 GCA_041587615.1 Lysobacterales bacterium | reverse complement strand
GCGGCGGATCTGATCCGGCGCGCCCGGCCCGAGGCCCGGGTGTGGTTATCCGATCCGACCTGGGCCAACCACACCGCGCTGTTTCCGGCTGCCGGGCTGCCGATCGAAAGCTACGCCTATTTCGACCGCGAGCGCAGCGAACTTCGCTTCGAGGAAATGCTCGCCGCGCTTAAGCTGCGCGGCCCCGGCGACGTCGTCGTGCTGCACGCATGCTGCCACAACCCCTGCGGGGTGGACCTGTCGCCCGAGCAGTGGCGCGCGGTGGTCGAGCTGACCGCCGACCGCGGATTCCTGCCGTTGATCGACATCGCCTACCAGGGCTTCGGCGACGGCCTGGACGAGGACGCGCTGGGCGTGCGGCTGATGGCCGAGGCGGTGCCGGAAATGATCGTGGCCAGTTCGTGTTCGAAAAACTTCGGTCTGTACCGCGAGCGCTGCGGCGCGATCTCGATCCTGAGCGTCGATCCCGAAGCCGCCGCGGCGGCCGAGAGCGTCATCCACAACGTGACCCGGGGGCTGTATTCGATGCCGCCGGCACACGGCCCGGCGATCGTAGACATCATCCTGGCCTCGGACGAATTGACCGCGCTGTGGCACCGGGAACTAAAACAGATGCGCGAGCGCATCAACGGCCTGCGGCGGCTGGTGGTCGAACGCATCCGCGCGGGTGGCATCGAGCGCGATTTTTCGTTCATCGAACGCCAGCGCGGGATGTTTTCGTTTCTCGGCATCAGCCCTGAACAGGTCGATCGGCTGGCTGAGGACCACGCGATTTACATGACCCGCGCCGCGCGGATCAACATCGCCGGCTTCAGCGAGGACAACCTCGATCATTTCGCCCGCTCGCTCGCCGCCGTCCTCTAGCCGGAATGAAAAACGCAAAAGCGCAAAGGCGCAGAGACGCAAAGAAGATAGTGATGACGAATCGGCTGTCGAGGCCCGGGCGTTGACCTACTTTCCCGTGCCTGGCAATCAACCCGGATGGGTCATCAACTCCGGAAGACTCGTTATGCACCATCCGGTGTCTGCCCTGTTAGCTCGCCTGAATTCTCGCGATGAACCTTTGCGTCTTGGCGACTTTGCGTTGACTGTCTTCTCATCTCTCCGCGCTCGCCAAACCCGCACGGGTACAGATGAAATCGTGTACCAAGTAGGTGAGCGATGACCTGACCCGCGGGCCGGTCGGAGGTCACCTGCGGCGTCAGGCGACTCCGATGGCGCTTGGTCTGGTCGCGATCATCTCCTTCGAGGCGGTCGATCTTTTTTTCGTGGCCCAGCTTGGCGATGACGCGCTGGCCGCGGTCAGCTTTTGTTTTCCGGTGATCTGGCTGCTGGGCGGGATCGGGATCGGCTACGAGGC
>JBFGYD010000536.1:0-1470 GCA_041587615.1 Lysobacterales bacterium | reverse complement strand
GGGGTCAGGAACGGGTTGGACTCGTCTCGGGCCGCCGCGCTGGTCGCGTGGCTCGGCGGTCTGGAGATTTTCATCATCGAGGTCGGCGCCGGCGAGGAAGCGGAGGTCGCGCGCCTGGCGTACCTGGCCTGCAACGCGCCCTTGATCGAAGCCACATCGTCCGCTTAGACTGAGCCTGCTGGTGCACTAGTTGGAAGGAGCAGGCGATGTCAGACAAGAGCAAAGGTCCTGATCGGCGAGATTTTCTAAAGCGAGTGGGGGCCGCCGCGGTCTTCGCGCCGCCGCTGATGGTAGCCCTCGGCGGCACCGCCAGCGCCGCATCGGCGTATGACAAGATCAACGCCAATATCCAGCAGGCGACCAAGCTCACCAGTCAGACGCGTCGGATGGGCCGGGAGCTGACCGAGGAACAGTTCAAGGCCCTTGGGCGGCCGATCCGGGCCCTCAAGCAGCAGGCCGACAGCCTCTACGAGTGGCACAGCAACGGCTGGCCACCGCGCCCCTGATCCGACGCGCCGATCCTCGTCGGCTCCGGCCGGCTCCGTTCTTTCTGCACGCCTAAGCGCGCGCGTGTAGGGTTGCGTTGCGCCCTGCTCAGTCCCGGTGCCGGGCGTACTCCAGCGCGCGGGCCATGGCGGCCTCGCCGGCCTTGTGCGTGGCGCCGGCGTCGCACGGCGGCTGGGGGTCGTACTCGATCATGAGCTGGCAGGCCTCGGCGGCCGTGCGGTCGTACAGCAGCTCGACCAGGCGTAGCGCCATGTCGATGCCGCTGGACACGCCTGCGGCGGTGATGATCCTCTGATCTAGATGCTCGACCACGCGGTCCCCGACCGGGACGGCGCCGTATTCGGCCAGCAGGTCCAGCGCGCTCCAATGGGTCGTGGCGGTGAGTCCGTCGAGCAGCCCGGCGGCGGCCAGAACCAGGGAGCCGGTACACACCGAAGTCGTGAAGGCGGTGGACGCGTGGACCGAGCGCAGCCAGTCGAGCACCCGCTGGTCGTCTAACAGGGCACGGGTGCCCTGGCCGCCTGGAAACACGACGACGTCCGGTCGCGCGAACTCCTCGAAACTGCCGTCTACCTCGATCCCGAGCATGCCGTTGTCCGAACGGACCGTCCCGCGCTCGTGGCCGATGAAGGTCACGTCGACGTCGGGAATGCGCTGCAACACCTCGTAGGGCCCGATCCCGTCGAGCGCGGTGAACTTCGGGAACAGCGGAATGACGATCTGGCGTCTCATCGCGAAACCGTGCCCCAAGCTGGCGACTGTCCTGTCACGCCGCTATGGCGGCGACGTTTGCTCGAAACCGTCGGCGAAGATGTTTTCCAGCAGGACCTGTCCGCGGATCTCGCCGCCGCCGAACGCCATCGTGTGGACGTTGAGGTACAGCCCGCCGGCGAGCAGGTTCGCCAACTGTGCGTTCAACGGGTTGGTGTCGGTGTTTTCCCAAATCCCGGTCAGCGTCCCGGC
>JBFGYD010000535.1:0-1507 GCA_041587615.1 Lysobacterales bacterium | reverse complement strand
CTCGATCGCCCTCGTCATGCAGATCACCGAGGCCCCGACGTCGGCGCGATTGTCGCCTGCCCGCGGACCGGCCACCGCGGTGCGGTTCAATGCTCCGGCCCGGTACCTGGCAGACAACCGGCTCCAGGACCGTATCTGAGCCTGGTCACCTGCTAACGGGCCCAGACAGACGTCGGGTCGTGCGCGGAAAAGGGGGCGCGGAAAAGGGTCAGCGCGAAAAGGGGTCAGGAGCCTTTTTAGGGGTCCTGGTCCCCGACAGCCTTGCCCGCCATCCGCGACTTACACAGTCGGTCCAGGCGCAGATCGGTGGTGTCGCGCAGGCCGAGGTGGGCATAGCGGCGCTGGAGCGCCGCCTCGTTGTCGATTCGATAGGCTTCGGGGGCGGCGCGGTAGTCGTCGCAATACTCGGTCAGCCGTTCGGCGATGCGCGGACGCAGCACGCGGTCGTAGTGGTTGATGTTCAGCGCCTCGTCCCAGTATTCGTTGACGTAGTCGGCCCAGTCGAACGGGCGCTGCACGATCCAGCGCCCTTCCTCCCAGCGCACGATCGCCGGCTTGTCGCCGGTGATGCCGTCCTCGAACAGCGAGCGGTAGAAGCGGTGGCCCTCGTAGTTGGCGACCAGGTCCGCGTTGGAGTAGCTGCCGGTGGTCAGCTTGCCGAACAGCGCGCGTTCGGTGTACCGGGATTGGCCCGCCGCCTTTGATTCGCTGCCTGAGCGGAGAAATCGGCGGTAGTACTTGAGTCCCTGGGAAAAGAAATGCCCGATCTTGTCCGAGCCGATGTGCACGCCGTTGACCTTGATCGTAGCGCCGATGCCGAAGATGAATGCGACCCGCGTGGCCCACGGCGGATGGCCCCAGTAGATGCTCTGACGCCGCGTGATCGAGATCTTTTCGACTTCCGGCGATTTCATCGCCCAGCGCTCGAGCTTGTCGACCCAGTGGCGCCCGCCGACGATCTGATAGACCTCGTAGCAGAACTTGACCTCGTCGTGGCCCCAGCGAAACCGCTCGGCGACTCGGGAGATCGCGGCGTTGACTTTTGCATTCAGGACCGCGGTCGAGTCCGAGATCGGCGTCAGCCGGTGGGTAAACTGATCGGTCTCGTAGGCGCGGGCCGGCGCCAGCAACAGCAGCGCGATAAGGCCCGCCGCGAGATTTCTAGAACCGATAACCCACATACAGCAAGGTAGAGTCGCGGTCGCCGAATCCGACTTCCAGCGTGGCGTCGAATTTCTTGCTGAACTCATGCCGCGCGCCGACCGCGAAGTTCCACTGGTCTTTTTCCCGCAGCTCCACGTCAAACGGCACCGGGCCAAGGAAAGGCAAATCGATGGTGCCGCTGTGCTTCTCCTCGGCATCCAGGTACATGCCGCCCACCCAGTACTGCCACGGGCCGCGGACCAGGCCGATGCGGGGCTGCACCGCGACCGCCTCGACGGATGAGTCGAAGTCGCTGCCGAGGCTGGTCTCGGTATAGACCGCGGTGACGCTGCCGAACCAGCGG
>JBFGYD010000534.1:0-1578 GCA_041587615.1 Lysobacterales bacterium | reverse complement strand
GCTGGTGATCGCGGCGCCGATCAAGGCCTCGGTGATGCTGCTGCGCAAACTTCTGGAGCTGCGGCCGCCGGGACTCATCTTCGATCTGGCGTCGCTGAAAAGTCCGCTCCGCCAGCCCCTGCGAGCGCTGGCCGACGCCGGCTGCCGGGTCACCTCGCTGCATCCAATGTTCGGGCCCGACACGCGCCTGCTTTCCGGCCGCCACGTAATTTTCGTCGACGTCGGGAACCGCCAGGCGAGCCAGGATGCGATGGCGCTATTTGCCGACACCATGGCCGAGAAAGTCGAGATGAGCCTGGAGGACCACGATCGGCTGGTGGCCTACGTGCTGGGTCTGTCCCACGCGTTGAACATCGCTTTTTTCACCGCGCTCAGGGAATCGGGGGAAGCCTCCGAACGCCTGGCCGAGCTGTCCAGCACGACGTTCGACAAACAGCTGGCGATTGCGCGCAGCGTGGCGCAGGAGAATCCGCACCTGTATTTCGAAATCCAGAGCCTCAACGACTATCGCCTGGCGCCGCTCAACGCGCTGGCCGACGCGCTGGCCCGAGTCAAGGACCTGGTCGAGCGCTCAGACGAGCAGGGCTTCGTGCGCCTGATGCAGCTCGGGCACGGCTACCTGGCGGCGCACGGCAATGCCGGCGCGCGGCAGGCGGGAATCGACCGGACCTCTCCCGGCTGACTGCAGCAGGCAAGGCGACGCCCATAAAAAACCGCGTCCGACGCCTCCGGGAGTTCACTTTTTGTGACAAAGAACAACTGTAAGCATTTGAAAAATCAGGCACCTTGTATTTGAAAAGCGGAAACGCGCGACCCTAAGATTAGGCCGTCGCAATCAGGTATGCGAGGAGATGATCGACCGCTCTGACAGCTCATATCCCGCCGCGCCCCGGCGCCGCGGCGGCGCTAGGCGAGCGAGGCATGGCTAAGGGATCCCTAGTCGCCGGCTCCTTTGGTCGCCGGGCGCTCGCGTTACTCGCCGTCGCGGCGGGCCTGGCGCTGCTTGCGCCGGCGCTCATCGTGCTGGCCGATTCCGCCGGCCTGAGCGATCGATTCGGATTGGCCACGCCTCGCCCTTTGACGCTGACCATTCTGTTCGCAATCGCGCTCGCCGCCGGCAGCGCATGTCTGATCCTCGGTCTGGTGCGGATGCGCTACCGCCGGACCCGCCTCAAGGCCCTGGTGGCCGCCACGGAACGGGTCGGGAGACAAGAGTTTGCGCCGTGCTCGGCGGTATTGGACGACGATGAACTCGTTGACCTCGAGCGCGCGCTCAATCAAACCGCGGAGTCGACCCGGCGACTGCTGCAGCGCCTTCGCACCGGCGCGGAGGTCGATCGGCGCATTCTGACCTCAAAAGCGATCGGCCCGGTTCTCGACTTCCTGCTTAACCACTTCGACCGCTTTGTGGACTGTCGATTTGCCGGCGTCGCGCTGGCGGATTTCGAAAACGAGAGCGTGTTGACGGTACATTCGGCCAACCTGGAGAACCACGAGACCTATGAGGTCAAGCGAATCCAGCTGCAGCAGGAAGTGGGCAATCGGCTGGCCAAGCTGGAGGCGCCGCTGACGATCGCG
>JBFGYD010000533.1:0-1630 GCA_041587615.1 Lysobacterales bacterium | reverse complement strand
TCCGCCATTTCGGTGCGCACCCACCCGGGCAGGACGGCGTTGGCGGTGACGCCGTGCGCGCCGGCGTCCAGCGCCACCGAGCGCATCAGGCCCAGCAGCGCGTGCTTGGAGCTGTTGTAGGCGCTGCTGGCGTACTCGGCCACGTCGCCGGCGGTTGAGCTGGTAAAGACCAGGCGCCCGTAGCGGCGCTCGATCATGCCCGGCAGCACCCGCCGGGACAGATGGAACGGCCCGTCCAAATTGACCCGCAGGGTCTCGTCCCACAGCACCGGGTCCTGCTCCCAAACCACCCGCTCGGCGGCCGAACCGATGCCGTGATTGCAAACCAGGATGTCGATACGCCCCAGTTTTTGCTCGGCCTCCTTTACCGCTCGCGCACAGCCCTCGCGCGTGCCCAGGTCGGCGACGGCGTAGTCGAGCCCCAGCGACGCCAGCTCGGCCTCGCTGCGCGCCACTGCGAACACGCGCGCGCCGCGGGCAGCCAGCAGTTCGGCGGTCGCGCGCCCGATTCCCCGGCCCGCGCCGGTGATCAGCGCGACCCGCCCGTCGACTCCAGACATGATCCGCTCCTTTCCGCTGTCCGCTCCCAGCATCTTGCCGCAAAAAAGGGGCCAGGTTCATTTTTTGACCGTTCGTTCCGATTCATGGATCAAGGACCTCGTTCATCTAAAAATGAACCTGGCCCCTTTTTGGTTATGCCGCCAACCCGCCGGCATGATCCGCTCCACGCTGATGCCGAATTCGCGATAGATCGCCAGGCAGCGGGCAACGTGATCGCGCCAACCGTCTGTTGCGGGAAAGTCGTTCAACGGCGGGATCGTTTCATCGGCCGGATTCAAGCTTTTGCTGTCGAGCACGCGGCGATATAGATGGGCGTGATCGCCGCCGAGGTTGTCGATTTGAGCATCCGGGCAAGCGCGCCACTTAAGCATCTCGGGCTTGAACTCGAGCCCCAGACGGTCGAAGAGCTGAGGCAAGACATCGAGTGGTCGGTTGCGGTAGTCGGTGGAATCCACCAGCAGGTGGTCGATGCCGTGCGCGCGGCACCACCGGATCTGTTCGGCCCACAGCTCCCAGCCGGATTCGATCCGCGGGAACGTGGGCTCATTGCCGACCTCGCGTCTCATGGCCATGCGTGAGGCGATGCTGAGTCGCGGATCGCGCATCAGGAAGATCAGCGGCCGCGCGCTCAGCGCGGCCAGCAGCGGAAAGTGACGCCCGACCTGGTAGGGCATCTCCTTGATCACCAGCGCCCGGCCGTCGGCGCCGCCGCGATGACGCTTGAGGGGCTTCAAGTCGAGCGTATCGATGAGTTTCCGCCCGACCTCGGCCAAGCCTTGGTTCAGGTAATACCTGACTTCGAACGGTTCATGGCAGTAAAAGCCGACGTCGGGGTGCTCCCACAGAACCCGGGCGAGGGCGGTGGAGCTGCAGCGGGGCGGCGACACGATCGTGTAGGTCCGCGAATATCGCCGCATTACCTCGCTCAACGAATAGCGCGCATCGCTTGCCGGGCTCGCCCGCATGTTCTGCTCCTCATTCCCAACAAAGGGGCCAGGGCTGCCAGAACCCGGCGGCGCAACCGTGCGCAGCCAAAGCGCGTGTGCCCCGCCCGACGGCAACACCAACT
>JBFGYD010000532.1:0-1725 GCA_041587615.1 Lysobacterales bacterium | reverse complement strand
GTGCCGGCATTGGGGCTGCCGATCCCGATGATCGCGCGCACCAAATCGGCCTCGTGCCGCTCGCTGGCCGATCAGCTCAAGAGCGCGCTGAGCGGCGCCTGAGTTCGGCTGTTAGAGGGGGTCAGCCGCGGCGGCCGAGCGAGACCTGGCCGTAGTCCTCCGGCGGGTCGGTCGGGTAGATGCGGCGCACCTTGTAGCCGGCGGTCGCCACCGCCTGGCCGTCGACGATTCTCGGCCGGAAGCGCGCGTAGCGAAAAGCCTGGATCGCCGTGACCCGCGTCTGGCCGTGCAGGTTGGTGCCCAGCACGCTGATTTGCTGCGGCCGGCCGTTGGCGCCGATGGTGAACTCGAAATCGTAGTAGACCTCTTCTCCCGCGCGCCCGTATCCGATCGTCTCCAACGCGATGGTGGCCCCGGGATAGATCAGGTGCGGCCGCTCGAAATAGGCATTCCAGTCGCGCGGTGAATCGTTGGCCTCCTGAGCCAGCACCCAGGCGTGCCGGTACTGCTCCCACGCGTCTTCCTCTTCGTTGAACTGGACGAACCAGTCGCCCATTTCCAGGTGCGCCTGGATCTTGTCATCGAGCGAAAACCGGTCCGGATGGGCGGCCAGGATGTTCAGCATTTTTTGCTGTGCGCGCAGCCCCTTGATCGCGTCCGGCCCGTTTTCCTCGAGATAGGCTGCCGCAAGGCCTCGGAGGCCGGGGATCATTTCCGGGACGTCGGGACCATACTCTCGCTCCTGAATCTCGAGCGTGTCGCGCAGGATGACGCGTGCCTGACGGTAATCCCCGACCTCCTTGTACCAGTGCGCGAGCCGGTACATCCCGGGAATCGTGCCGACGTCCTCGCTGCCGTAAGCGCGCCGGTACAGCTTGTAGACGAGCAGTTGCAGGTTTTCCGCCTCACGCCAGCGCTGGAGCCGCATCATGCTCCGCGAGGCCGCGTCGATGGTGCGAATCTGGCTGAGGCTGTTGACCCCTTCTTCCCGGTGGGTGACGTGCTGGGCGTATTGAAACGAACTGATCGCCTGATCGTGCTCGCCGAGGCGCTGCAACGCGACGCCGAGACCGTGCAGCGGCTCGATCAATGCGGGGTTGAAGACTCCCATCTGGTTCTTGACGATCGCCACCGACTGCTCGAACGCGACCCGCGCCTCGCCCGGCTCGCCGGTCTGCAGCAGGGCGTTGCCAAGATCGTTCAGATAGTCGACCGTCTCGACGTGATTGGGTCCGAATTCGGCGACCGTCAGTTGCAGCCCGGCGCGCGCCGCGTCGATCGCCTCGTCGAACTGCTCGGCCTGCATGTAGTTTTGATAGACCTGCCGGACCTCAGCGCGATCCAGCTTGACCGGATCGAGGTCCTCGGGCGGCTCCGCCCGGACGGTCATCAACTGGTCGGCCAGCGCGGCCACCGAGACCTGCTCCGCCGCGGATTCTTGGGCGCCAATCGCAACCAGCCAGCAAGCCAGGAAAACGAAGCTGAGAAACCTAATCATTTGTGCGGCGGCAAGACATGACTTATTCCTTTTAAGGTTAAAACGATGGGCATCGTACGGCAAGCCCGCCGGGGCGGGCCGAATTCGAGTTACTTCTCTCGACTACTGTAGACCGCAAAAACCCACCGCGTGTTGCAGCGATGTTGAATCGGCGCGGCCGCTGGGCGACCGAGACCGACTGCAGGCGCACCGGGCAGACCCCCTCAAGCCCGGCTGGCGCTGCGCCG
>JBFGYD010000531.1:0-1730 GCA_041587615.1 Lysobacterales bacterium | reverse complement strand
GGTCACCCACAGCGGGGTGGTAAAGCTCAGCGAAACGGCCTCGGCCAGCGGCAGCTTGGTCAACGACCAGAACCACAGGCCCATCGCGATCAGACCCAACAGCGCTCGTAAGAAATAAAGGCCGTAACGATTTGTCCGGAGACTGCCGAGACCACGGCGCAGCACCCACGGCAGCATGAAGGCCAGCCCGAACAGGTTGCGGAAAAAGACGATCTGAAACGTGTGCAGTTCGTCCGCGGCCAGACGAATTACGGCGTTCATCGCGGCAAAAACAATACCCGCGGCAACCATCATCAAGGCCCCACGAATCACCTGATCCGGACGCATGGTCAGCCCTGGCTTGCGATCGGTTCGATCAGTCCCGGATGATTGTGGCGCGGGCTGTTGACCTCCGGGCTGACCGGGTGAAAGGTCAGTAGATCGTCGGCACACGGAGTCATCAGCTCCCGCGCGTTGGGCGTCGAGGCGTCAAGCCATCGATCGTGGTGAGCAGGGCTCAGAATGACCGGCATCCGGTCGTGCAGGCCGGCGATGGCTTGGTTCGGCTCGGTGGTCAGGATCGTAAACGACACCAGGGGCTCGGCATCTGGCCCGCGCCACTGTTCCCATAATCCGGCGAAGGAGAGCAGGTCGCCGCGGGCCGGTTTGATCAAATATGGCTGCTTGTGGCGTCCGACGCGCTGCCATTCGTAAAAGCCGCTGGCCGGCACCAGGCAGTGGCGCCGTCGCCAGGCGTCGCGAAAGGCTGGCTTGTCGGCCGCGGTCTCGCTACGCGCGTTGATCATGCGAGCGCCGATTTTCGGGTCCCGCGCCCAGGCCGGGATCAATCCCCAGCGCGCGTGGCCGAGGCGCCGGCCCGATCGCCCGGCCACCACGATCGGACACAGATCGGTCGGCGCGATGTTGTAGCTGGCCGTCAGGGCCGGGGTCTCGCTGATCGAGAACGCCTCCATCAGGGTTTCCGGCAGCGTATCCAGGTAATATCGTCCGCACATGGCGGCATTGTGCCGCAAGCCCCGCGGGTTGTCGCGCGAGCCGCCCTCAGAGCAAGCCGAAATCTAATAATTAGGTTGAAAAAAACGCTTTAACATAATGATAAAAAAGAAAATAAAAAACAAAAATCGAGATCGATACCGGCTCTATCAGCTCGCGGTACAGGACGTGGTCTCCGAGATCGACTTCGTCGACCAGACGTTCGGGGAGCGCCGCGGCCGGCGCGCCACCAGGCTGCGCGAAGATTTTTGCGGCACCGCCAATACCGCCTGCGAATGGGTCCGGAGGGCGGCCGACCACCGGGCGCTGGCAGTCGATCTGGACGCTCAGGTGCTGAACTGGGGTCGGACCCATAACGTGGCCCGCTTGCGCCCGGCGGCACGCTCGCGCATCCGCCTGCGCCAGGCCGACGTCCGCCGTGTGAAGCGGCCCCGGATGGACATCGTGCTGGCGATGAATTTCAGCTATTACCTGTTTCTGACCCGGGCCGAGATGCTGGAGTACTTCCGCGCGGTCCATGGCTCGCTTGCCGCCGACGGGATCTTCTTTCTCGATGCCTACGGCGGCTACGATTCGCCGCGCGAGATCGTCGAGCCTCGTGACTGCGGCGAGTTTACTTACATTTGGGATCAGGCGTCGTTCAACCCGATCAATTCCCAAATGCAGTGTTACATCCACTTCGAGTTCCCCGACGGCAGCCGGATGGACCGCGCGTTCGAGTACTACTGGCGACTGTG
>JBFGYD010000530.1:0-1733 GCA_041587615.1 Lysobacterales bacterium | reverse complement strand
GGTGTTGAGCGCCGATCCCGCGATCGGCAGATCCTGCAGCAGGTCGCCGAGCGAGGTTTGGCCGGTCTGTTCGATCTGGTCACGCTCGAGAACGAGGATCGGCGAGGCGCTCTCGATCGCGGCCCGCTTGATGCGCGAACCGGTGACGGTGATGCGCTCCAGTTGCGCGGTGTCGCCGTCCAGATCCTGGGCCGCGGAGTGACCTGGCAGAGCCAATACACCACCAAGCGCAATCCGAATGGACCGCGCCAGCAATCCGCGGACAACCGTGGCCATGGTCCGCCCCCTCGATGAGGACGCTGGCTTCGTTCAGGCCACTATACACCCCAAGCGGCTATATTTCCGGCGGCCGGGGCCGGTCGGCCCGGTGCGTGTGAGAGAACCTTCCGCAGATGCGCCTGAGACGGCGCTGTGCTAGGCCCCGATCATTCGTTTCCCGATGCCGATCAGTCCGCCGACCAGTAGCACGATCGTCGGCACGATGCTCAGCATGAAGCCCAAACCGCGCTTGCCCGCCTCCTCGGTGTAGCCGGCCGCGTAGACGAAGCGACCGATCAGGTAGATCGCGCCGATGCCGGCGCCCCAGACGGGGCTGACGGTCAGGCCGTAGACCCACAGCGCCGGATAGAAGATCAGCAGCACCTCGACCGTGTTTTGCTGCACGCGCACGACGCGCTCGAAGCGGGGCTCTCCGGTCATCGCCGGGGCTTTGATTTCGTGCCGGGAGCGGGCCCGGCCGACCTGGATGCCGAACCAGAAGAGCTGGGCGGCGGCAAGCAGCGTGACGAGTTGAATCCAATGCATCGCAAAAAACTCCTGATTAGGGTCACGTTGCAGTTTAGTCGGAGGGCGGCGCGTGTGCGCGTAGGATTTGCGGTAAGCTCGCGGGGCGATGGAGGACAAGGGCACTTCCAACCTGACGCCGGCCCAGCGCGGCGCCTACCGCTGGGGCCTGATCGTGGCGGCGGTGGGTTTGATCTTGCTGTTGTGGCCGGGACTCGAGCGCTGGCACATGGCGGGGCCTGCCAACACCGGGCACGAGGAGATCGAATGCGACACCTGCCACGTCGACGCCGAGGGCAACGCGGTCGGTCAAACCTTCGCCAACTTAGGGTTCGCGCTCGGGATCCGGGACGAACCGGTTCATTTCGTATTCGCGCCGGCCGGCAACCAACAGTGCCTGGACTGTCACGAACACGAGGACGACCGCCATCCGGTGGCGCGTTTTCTGGACCCGCGCTTCGCCGAGGCGCGCGCGTCGATTGCACCCCAGTTCTGCGTCAGTTGCCACCTGCAGCACCAGGGGGTTCGAGTCACGGCGGCCGGTACGGATTTCTGCCACAATTGCCACGCCGACACCGAGGTCGAGGACGACCCGGTGGACGTGCCGCATGAGACGCTGATCGCGGACGGCCGCTGGGAGACCTGCCTGCAATGCCATGATTTCCACGGCAATCACGAGCGCGAAACGCCGACCCGGATGTCCGAGCGTTTGGATTTGGCCCAAATCCGGGATTACTTCGCCGGGGGTGAGTCACCCTACGGGTACCGCCGCCTAACGGTGATGCAAACGATGAAGACCGAATCGGACAAAGGTGAAGACGATGACGAGTAACGATCACCTGATCGCCCAGGATCCGAACTTCACCCGGATCAGGCGCCAGCGGCTGCGCGTGCGGCTGACGCTGACGGCGCTGCTGGTCGCTTTGTATCTGGGCTACGCGCTGATCGCC
>JBFGYD010000529.1:0-1758 GCA_041587615.1 Lysobacterales bacterium | reverse complement strand
GGATATTGTACGCCGGCAGGTAGGACGAGAGCTGGGTCAGATCGAGCCGTTCGAGCCCAATTTCGAAATCGGAGGCCAGTTGTTCGCCGAAGGCGAGCAGATCGCCTTCCCCAGAGAGCGTCGCGCCGTCGTCCTGCACGATCTCGAACTCCAGATGCATCGGCTGATCGGGCTGGCCGCTGTCGATTCCGGTCAGGCGCAGGCTCTTGATCGAGAAGCCGGTCGACAGCGGCGGGCTCACGGCGTTGTCCCGAAACCGGATCCGGCTGTTGCCGCCGATCTCCAGGGTGGCAAGCCGAAAGTGCGGCGGCGCGGCAGAGGATTCGGCGTCCGCGGGCGGCGACTCAGACGGCGGGGCGTCCTGGCCGTCGGTCTCCATGGCCGCGGGAGCGAAGTCGCTGAGGACTTTGGACACGACCTCGATACCGCCGTCGGCGGCTCGTTCGACGTCAACGATCACGTCGTCGAGGCTGGCGCGGTCGATGCTCAATGCCGTGCCCACGTCGAATTCGCTCGCGACCAGCGCGATCCTTCCGATCGCGCCCACGGCGGTCTGCGCGCCGGCGGCGCGGAGCGTCTCGAGCGCCACGATTTCAATCCGTCCAATCTCGACGCGGTCCAGTGCGTGGACGATCAGATCACTGACATCGAGTCGTTCGAATGCCGCCAGCCTCATTGGCCGGTCGCTCTGGTCCAGCAAAAACTCGCGGACCGCCAGCGCACCATTGCCGGACAAACCGAACCCCGCGGTTGACCCGCCGGACAACGTCGCTATGAGGTCTCCGGACCATTCCAAATGAGCGCCGCTTGCGGTCACCGGCGGGAGCCCGATTTCGGCCTCGTCGAGGGCCGCCGTGCCGGAGACCGCGATCAGCAGCGTTCCATCCTCCCGATATCGCGATATTGAGTTTAGATCCATCGAGAGCCTGCCCTCGGCTCGGGTCAGTTTTGCAGCTTCGAGGACGGCCGGATGCGAGCCGAGCGACAACCCGTCGATTTTCAGCCCGATTTCGGCCGCGGGTGTCTTGGCCAGTGGGGTCGATTCGACCCGCAGCGCAATGGCAGCGCCGTCGAGTTCGAGATCCGCGCTGACGCGGGTGGCGCGCTCCGGCTCCCAGGTTGCGATGCGGTCCAGCGTCAGCCGGCGCAGCGCCAGCCGGCTGTCGAACAGCCGGTCGCGATAGGCAAGTTCGATGTCACCAAGGCTCAGGTCGGCCAAGCCAAAGCCCCACGGCTCGGCGGCCTCTGCCTCGGGTTCGGGCGCGGCGGTCCCGGCCAACGGGAACGTCAATCCTCCGATCCGATAGCGGCCGTCGTCCAGCTCCAGGACGTCGATTCGACCACCGCTGACGTTGAAGCGCGTCAGCTCCACGCGCCCCGAGAACAGCGCGCTCAACTCCAGGTTCGCCTCGACCAAATCCAGTTCGCCGCGTTCGCCGCCGGGACCCGAAAATGCCGCCGACTCGACCCGCAGAAGCCCGGTAAACGGATTGAAATCGACGTCCTCGACCGCGGGATTCGGCACCGCCTGGTCGCGCAGCCAGCGCTCGGCCAGGTGCTCGATGACGAAGGGCAGGGCGGTGATGACGGCCGCGGCGGTGGCCGCGAGCGCAAGCGGTATCCAGGTTCTTTTTTTCATATTCGGGCGCGGCGCGCGACCGAGGCGCGCATTTCGAAGTCCAGTCGTGCGGCGACGATTTAGTTAGGATCGCTCGCGGACCAGGTAGTTCCGGCGGCGAACGCGGGATCGGCGAGGAG
>JBFGYD010000528.1:0-1761 GCA_041587615.1 Lysobacterales bacterium | reverse complement strand
GTCGTAGGGCAGGGTCTCCCAGTCCGGAAACGGCGCCGGCGGCGACGGCCCGAACGCGCCGATTTCGTCCTCCAGGATCTGGGCGGAGCGAGAATCGGTCGCGACCACCACGACCAGATGCTTGTGCGTCCGCGCCGCCTCGGCGATGGCGAATGCCGCCGAGGCCCCGGGCAGCGGTCCCCAGTCCAGGCGTTTCCCGGGCGCTGGGCAGGGCGGGTTTGAGAGCGATAACTGACCCATCGATTGGCTGCTGGCTGGGGTTGGACCATGAATTCTAGGGGCGCGCAAGTTTAGCAGAGGTCAGCGCCGGTTGGCATTGCCCAACGCCTCGGGGTAAGGTGCCGCCTGAACCACCCCGAGGCGTCAATCCGGCGACGCAAGCATGACGAAGGCGGCCGATACCACCCGAATACCAAGGTCACCCTCACTGATCGACGCCTCCATCCCGGTCCTGTCGCTGATCGTGCTGCTGGCGCTGTCGGTCTACCTGTTCGGTTCGGATTCTTCCCAGGGGGCCAACCAGATCGTGCTGATCATGGGGGCGGCCATCGCCGCCATTATCGCGGTCAAGAACGGGCACCGCTGGGCCGACATCCAAAGCGCCATCGTCGACGGGATCGGAACCGCGATGGGGGCCATCATGATTCTGCTGTCGGTCGGCGCGCTGATCGGCACCTGGATGATGGCGGGCACTGTGCCGGCGCTGATCTATTACGGCCTGGATCTGATGAACCCCCAGATCTTCTACGCGGCGACCTGTCTGATCTCCGCCATCGCCGCGCTCAGCATCGGCAGTTCCTGGACCGTCGCCGGCACCTTAGGCGTCGGCCTGATCGGGGTCGCGCTGGGCATGGAGCTGTCCCCGGCGATCACCGCGGGCGCGGTGATCTCGGGCGCGTATTTCGGCGACAAGATGTCGCCCCTGTCGGACACCACGAATTTGGCGCCGGCGGTGGCCGGCACCGACTTGTTCACCCACATCCGGCACATGTTCTGGACCACCGCGCCGTCGATCGTGATCGCGTTGATCATCTTTTTGGCCATCGGCCTGGGTCACGACGTGACCGCCGACAGCGTGGCGCTGCAGGCGACCCAGCAAACGCTGCGCGACGCGTTCGACATCTCGTTGTTTTCGCTGACCCCGCTGATCTTCGTGTTCGCGATGGCCTCGCGCAAATACCCGCCGCTGCCGACGATCCTGTTCGGCGCGCTGCTGGGCGGGGTGACTGCGGTGGTGCTTCAACCCGGGCTGGTGCTCCATTACGCCGCCGCGGACGACGTGGCCACGCCGTTCGCGCTGGCCAAAGGTGTGTGGCTTGCGCTCGCCGACGGCTACGTGTCCACCACGGGCGTGGCCGAGGTCGACGACCTGCTGTCGCGCGGCGGCATGAGCAGCATGCTGACCACGATCTGGCTGATCATCAGCGCGCTGTCGTTCGGCGCGGTGCTGGAGCACGCCGGCATGCTGGAGCGCCTGATCCGGGCCGCGCTGCGCCTGGCCCGGTCGACCGGCTCGCTGATCGCGACGGTCGTGTTCACCTGCATCGGGGTCAACGTCGTGGCCGCGGACCAGTACATCGCGATCGTGCTGCCGGGCAAGATGTTCAAGGCCGAGTTCGAAAAGCGCAAGCTGGCGCCGAAGAACCTGTCCCGGGTGATCGAAGATTCCGGTACGCTGACCTCGCCGCTGGTGCCGTGGAACACCTGCGGCGCCTACATGGCCGCCGCGCTCGGGGTCGCGACGCTGGCCTACCTGCCGTT
>JBFGYD010000527.1:0-1810 GCA_041587615.1 Lysobacterales bacterium | reverse complement strand
GCTATGCGATCAGCTTCTGGAACGAGAAGGCAGATCTGGACCGCTACGAGCAGCAAGTCTATCCGAAGGTCAGGGAGAAGATGGCCGGCGCGCTGGAGGGCAATCCCTCGATTCGCAAGTTCGAGGTCGCCAACTCCACCTGGTATCACATCCACGCGCTGTAAGTCGAAGCAGGGAATTGCGCACGGAGCGGACCCATCGGGCCGCGCCGTGCGCCTTGCGGCGCGATGAACGGCGCCGCTGAACAACCGCCGCTGATCCGTGCGCTCGAGAACCCGGCGGTGTTCGGTTCCGGAGTGGCGCGGGTCGAACTGATCGAAACCCACATTTCCTGGGTGCTGCTGACCGGCCGGCACGCGTATAAACTGAAGAAACCCCTGAACCTGGGATTCCTCGATTTTTCCACGCTGGAAAAGCGCTTGAGTGCCTGCCGCGAAGAGCTGCGGCTGAATCGCCGCACCGCGCCGCAGATTTACCTGGAATTGATCGCCGTTTGCGAACCCGCGGACCGACCCAAACTGATTCCGATCGAGGCTCTGGCCGGCGGCGACCGGGTTCTGGAATACGCGGTCAAGATGCGCGAGTTTCCGCAGGCTGCGCAGCTGGACCGGCGCCTCGCCGCGGGCACGCTCAAGGCGGCGGACATGGACGCCATCGCACTGGGCCTGGCCGCGTTTCACCGTTCCATTCCGACCGCCGGCCGCGACGCGCCGTGGGGCGAACCGGAATCGATCGAAGCCTTCGCGAGCGAAAATTTCACCCACGCGGCGCCGGCCGCGACCGGCGTCGAAGATCGACGCTGCCTGGAGGCCCTCAGAGTCTGGACCGAGCGCCAGTACCGGGACCTCGCCGCGCTCATGGCGAGGCGTAAACGCGACGGCTTCGTGCGCGAGTGCCATGGCGATCTGCACCTGACCAACCTGGCGGCGCTTGAAGACGGAATCACGGCGTTTGACTGTATCGAGTTCAACCCGGCCCTGCGCTGGATCGACGTGATCAGCGAAGCCGCGTTCCTGATGATGGACCTCAAGTCGCGGGACCGCGACGACCTGGCCTATCGCTTCGCCAACGCCTACCTGGAGACAACCGGGGACTACGATGCACTAGCGCTGCTGCCGTATTATCTGGTTTATCGCTCGATGGTGCGGGCCAAGGTCGCGGCGATTCGCCTCGAGCAGGGCCATCTAGACGCGGCCGAACGCGCCACCGCGCTGGCCAAGTATCGCCTGCACTTGAACCTGGCGCAGCGCATCTCGGCGCCGGATCCACCGCTGATCGTGATCATGTCCGGGCTGTCCGGCTCCGGCAAGACTTGGTTGAGCGAGCGCCTGCTGGCCGAGATGCCGGCGTTTCGGGTGCGCTCCGACGTCGAACGCAAGCGCCTGTTCGGACTCGCCCCATGGCAGGCCAGCGGCTCGGGCATCGACCGCGGCTTGTATTCTCCAAACGCGACCCGCTCCACCTATGCGCGCCTGGGCGAATTGGCCCACACGGTCACAGCCGCGGGCTTTTCGGTGATCGTGGACGGCGCCTTCCTGAAGCGGGCTCAGCGCAAGACCCTGGTTGATCTGGCCGCGGAACTTGGTTTGCGGTCGGTGATCGTCCAGTGCCGGGCCGACGAGGCCATCCTGACCGAGCGCATTTTGCGGCGGGGCGCCGCGGGTTCCGATGCCTCCGAGGCGGATCTTGCCGTGCTGCGTCATCAGCAGGCCGCGGCCGATCCGTTGGACGATGACGAAAATACCCGGGCGCTGGTGGTCGACACCGGGACCGACGTAGACCCTGCCGGCGTGGCCGGGGGGGGGGGGGG
>JBFGYD010000526.1:0-1826 GCA_041587615.1 Lysobacterales bacterium | reverse complement strand
CGCTGATGACGACGCCGGCGAAGCCCAGCCGGGCGCGCAGCACCTCGCCGATCCAGATCTTCGAATAGCCCGCGGGCCGAGCGCACACCCGCGGATAGCGCACGTGAGCCATCATCACGGCCGCCAGCCCGTGGTCGATCGCCGCGACGAACGGTCGCAGGTCGCCTTCGATCTCGTCCCAGCGGCGTCCGTCGACGGCCGCTTCGAGGTGCGTGTCCTCACGCACGCTGCCGTGGCCCGGGAAATGCTTGCCGACCGCGGCCATGCCCGCCTCGCGCATGCCGGCGATGTAGCAACACCCCAGCGCCGCCACGACCTCCGGGTCGCGGTGCAGCGCGCGCTCGCCGATGACCTCGCTGACGCCGTTGACATCCAGCACCGGGGCAAAACTCGAGTCGACGCCCAAGGCCAGCATCTCGGTCGCCATCAACGCCCCGTGTTCGTGCGCCGCCGTCTGTCCCGCCGACGGATCCCGGTCATAAAGGCGGCCGATCGCGGCCAGCGGCGGCAGAGGGGTGCACGGAGCGCCGAATCTCTGGACCGGGCCGCCCTCCTGGTCGACACAGACCAACGCCTCGGGATCGATTTCGCGAATCTGCGCGATCAGCATGCCAAGCTGGACCGGGTCGACGAAATTTCGCCCGAACAGCACAACCCCGCCGACCTGCGGCCAACCGAGCCAGTCCCGCTCCCGGGCCGATAACGACTGGCCGCCAAGCCCGATCAGCAGGTAACTCACGGCCGCGACCACTTCCGATAGGGATGGCGCGCCAGAGCGAGGTTGTAGTACCGCGCATCGTCGGTCACCTCCGGACCCAGCCACGGCGGACGATCGAAGCGCTCGTCTTCCGAGTTCAGTTCGATCTCGGCCACGACCAGGCCCGCGTTGTCGCCGGCAAATTCGTCGATTTCCCAGATGTGATCGCCGATCTCGACGTAGTGACGAGTCTTCTCCACCAGCGCCCCGTCAGCCAGCCGATCGAGCATCTCATGCGCGTCGCCGGCCGGTATCTGGTATTCGAACTCCAACCGGCGCCGGCCCAGCTCGCGGCTCTTGATATTGATCTGGGCGCCCTCGCCGGCAATCCGGATCCGCACCGAGCAGCGGCTGCCGCCCAGGTATCCCTGGCGCATCGGGACCGCCCGGGTAACCGCGTCACGCCAGCCGTCGGCGACCAGAAACTTGCGCTCGATCTCAATGGCCACGATCAAACACCGCAATCGACTCGACGTGGGCGGTGTGCGGGAACATATCGATGACTCCGGCCTCGGTCAAAACGAATCCATACCGGCCGACCAACGTCCCGGCGTCCCGCGCCAGGGTCGCCGGGTGACAGGAGATATACACGATTCGCTCAGGCGCCAGCTCCGCGATCGGAGCCAGTACCGCGGCCGCGCCGCTGCGCGGAGGGTCCAACAGCACCTTGTCGAACGGTCCTTGTCGCCAATGCTCGGCACCGGTGCTTTCGCTCAGGTCGGCCTGGGCAAAGCTCGCGTTACCGATTCGGTTACGGCGCGCATTGGCCGCGGCCAGTTCGACCAGCGCGCCGTCGCCTTCGATCCCAACCACTTCGGCGGACTCGCGTGCCAGCGGCAGAGAAAAATTGCCCAGACCGCAAAACAAGTCGAGCACCCGCTGGTCGCCGCGCGCCGCGAGCTTGGCCAGCGTCAGCGCGATCATGTCTTCGTTGATTGCCGCGTTGACCTGGACAAAATTGAGCGCGGTGAACTCGAGTTCCAAATCCCAGCGAGGCAGCGCGTAAGCGAGCTCGGCCTCGTCGTCCAGCGCCTCGATCGTTGCCGGTCCGCCCGGCTGCAGATAAATG
>JBFGYD010000525.1:0-1827 GCA_041587615.1 Lysobacterales bacterium | reverse complement strand
TGCGGGTAGTTCCAGTAGATCTCGCTGGCCTCGATCGCCAGCGGTGAGTCGAGGTAGACCTGCCAGCGATTCATCCCCCATTCGTCGTAATGGGTCCCGAACTGATACAGGATCTCTTGCGAGCGACCGACGGCAAACGCGGGGATCAGGATGTTGCCGCGATCGGCGCCGGCCTGCTTGATGACCTCGCCGATTTCGGTGATCGTGTGCTTTCGGTCGCGGTGGAGGCGGCCTCCGTAGGTGGTCTCCATCAGCACCAGGTCGGCGCTTTCGACCGACTCAGGGTCGCGCAGTATAGGCGTGTCGTACTGGCCCAGGTCGCCGCTGAACACGAGTCGGCGCTTGACTCCGTTGGCCTTGACGTTGACCTCGACCACCGCCGATCCGAGGATGTGGCCCGCGTCGTGGTAGCGCACGGTAACCCCGGGGATCGGTGAAAACTCCGTGTGGTAGGTCTGCCCCTGGAGCAGGTGCGCGACCTCGTCGGCGTCGGCGGACGTATACAGCGGTTTGATCCGGCTCAGTCCCTTGCGCTCTCGGCGGCGATTTTCGTGCTCGGCGTCCATCTCCTGCAGAAATGCCGCGTCGGCCAGCAGGATCCGGCACAGGTCGCGGCTCGCGTTTTGGGCATAGATGGGTCCGCTGAAGCCGCGCTTGACCAGCAGCGGCAGGCGACCGGAATGGTCGATGTGGGCGTGGCTCAGCACCACCGCGTCGATGTCGGCGGCCTCGAACGGGAACGGGTCGCGGTTGCGCGCCTCGTTGCGGCGCCCACCCTGGATCAGGCCACAGTCGAGCAACAGCCGATGGCCGTTGAGCTTGAGGATGTGGCACGATCCGGTGACCTCGCCCGCGGCGCCGAAGAATTCGAGTTCCATAAGCCGTCCTATCCGATGATTTGTTGCAGGCGTGTCGCGAGTTCCTCGCGCTCGGCCGCCCGGGGCAGGTAGCCGAAGCCGGCCCCCATATTGTCCTGCATGTGAACCGGGTTCGACGTGCCCGGAATGACCACCGTCACCGCCGGGTGGGAAATGATGAACTTCAGCATAAGCTGAGCCCAGGTGCGACACTCCAGGTCGGACGCCCACGCCGGCACGGCTTTGCCCTTGACGGCGCGAAACAGCGAACCGCCCTCGAACGGCTGGTTGACGATGACGGCGATGCCCTTGTCCTGAGCCAGCGGCAGCAGGCGGCGCTCCGCCTCGCGGGCGGCGATCGAGTAATTCAACTGCACGAAGTCGATCGGCTCTTCGCGCATCACTCGTTCCAGCTCGGCGTACGCACTTTGCTGATAATGCGTGATCCCAACGTAGCGGATCCGGCCTTGTTGCTGCCGCGAGCGAATCGATTCGAGCTGGGTGTCCAAGTCGACCAGATTGTGGACCTGCATCAAATCGATCCGGTCACGGTGGAACAGCTTGGCCGAGGTGTCCATCTGGCGCTCGCCGGCCTGCTTGCCCCGGGTCCAGACCTTGGTCGCGAAAAAGAGTTCATCGGTAATCCCGAGCCGCCGCGCCAGGGTCCCGACCAGGGCCTCGGAATAGCCGTACATCGGGCTGGAATCAATGACCCGCCCGCCGCGCTGATAAAACTCGCGGAGGACTTCACGCAATCGGTTCAGGTCGCCCGACGCCGGGTCGACGTCGAAGCTGCGCCAGGTGCCCATGCCGATCACCGGGAGCTGCTCGCCGCTACCGGGAACCGTACGGCGGTGGATCGGTTTCGGCTCCTGGCCGCCGGCGCGCGTGACCGCCAGCGCGCACAGCGCGGCGGCGCCGCTCAAAAATCGCCGGCGATCCTGGCGCAAGGGAGCTTGCCGCTGATGAC
>JBFGYD010000524.1:0-1850 GCA_041587615.1 Lysobacterales bacterium | reverse complement strand
CGATCTGCGAGAACACGTTGATCGTGCCCCCGTAAATCCACAGGCCGAATAGCGCCCCGGTCAGCGCCAGTGGCACCGTGACCAAGATGATGACCGGGTTCAGGAAGCTCTCGAACTGGGCCGCCAGCACCAGGAACACGATGACCAGCGCCAGCCCGAACGTGATGTACAGCGAAAAACCCGATTCCAGGTACTCCTGGCTTTCGCCGTCCCAGCCGATGCGCGCGCTGGCCGGCAGCGTCTCCTTCGCGGCCCGGTACAGCAGGTCGATGGCCTCACCCTGGCGCACCCCCTCGGCCAGGTTGGCCGTCAGCTTGATGGATCGCATGCGGTCGAAGCGGTTGAGCTCGGCCGGCCCGGCGATCTCCTCGATCACGACCAGGTTGGAAAGGGGCACCAGCTGACCGGTGAGGCTGGAACGGACATACAGGTTGGTCAGGTCGTCCGGGCTGGCGCGGTCGGCGTCCTCGCCCTGCAGCACCACGTTGTACTCACGGCCGCGATCGACGAACGTGGTCACGATGCGCGAGCCGAGGATCGTCTCCAAAGTGCGTCCAACGGTCGCCAGCGACACGCCCAGCGCGGCGGCACGAGACCGATCCACGGCGACGTTGATCTGCGGCTTTCGTTCCTGGTAGTTGCTGTCGGCGTTGACCAGTTCCGGCATCTCGGCGATTGCGGCCAGCAGCAGATCGCGCCATTCGGTGAGCTGGGCGTAGTCAGGTCCGCCGAGGACCAGCTCCACCGGCCGGCCGTCGCTGCGGATGCCGAGGCTCGACGGGGTGCGGGCCGAGGCCAGCACCCCGGGCATCGCGTTGAGCCTGGCCTGCACCCGCCGGACAATCTCGCGGTCGCTTTCGTCTCGCTCGCCCCAAGGCCGCAGCAACACGATCGCGCGGGCCGAGTTGACCTCGGCGCCGCCCCAGCTGCCGGGCAGGCGGGTCAGCACCCGCATGGCCGGTCCGTCGCCGCCGACCTCGTCCATCAGAATCGTCTCCATCTGGCGGGCGTATCGATCGGTGTACTCGAGCGTCGCCCCCTCGGGTGCCCGCAGCAGCACGAAGAACGCGCCGCGGTCCTCCTTGGGCGCATATTCCGAGGGCAGCACCTCGAGCAGCAGGGCGGCGCCGGCCGAAATCGTCAGCGCGCCGAGCACGGTCCACCAGGGCCGGTCGATGACTCGGTGCAGAACCGCTCGGTAGCGCGTGTCCAGACGCCGGAAGAACCGGTTGACGAAATGAGTCAGGCCGCTGCGGCCGCTCGCGCCTGCGAACAGCTTCGAGGCCAGCATCGGGGTCAGGGTCAGCGCCACCAGCGAGGAAAAAATCACCGCGGCTGCGAGCGTGATCCCGAATTCGCGGAACAGCCGCCCGATGTCGCCCTTGATGAACGACAGCGGCACGAACACCGACACCAGCACCAGCGTGGTCGCGATGACCGCAAAGCCGATCTCCTTGGAGCCCTCCAGCGCCGCCAGCAACGGCTGTTGGCCGGCCTCGATCCGCCGGTAGATGTTCTCGAGCACGACGATCGCATCGTCGACCACCAGGCCGATCGCCAGCACCAGGCCGAGCAGGGTCAGGATGTTGACCGTGTAGCCCATGGCCCCCATGACGATGAAGGTCGCGACCACCGACACCGGCACGACGACCGCCGGAATCAGCGAAGTCTTGTTGCGGGGCAATCCAAGCGTCTTAGGCGGAAGCGGCAACGCTTCGGTAACGGAAACGTTTCTCGGATTTCCAACCATCAAGCTGGATATCTACGACGAGCCAAGCGGGACTTTCCTAGAGGACTCCGTGAGGCTGGGAACGGCCGTCAAGGAACTGACGGTCCTAAAGGACATTCTG
>JBFGYD010000523.1:0-1893 GCA_041587615.1 Lysobacterales bacterium | reverse complement strand
TACTCAAGGAACGATGCGGATGGCCGATCCCCTCAGGGCGGTGCAAACGGAGGCTGTTTTTCGGGCGGGTAGGCGAGTGCGGGGGCGGCGGCTTATCACGCTAGCGCCTGGATTACGTGTCGGCGCGCGATCAAGTCTCGGCCTCGGGCCACACCCGCATCAGCCCCTCCTGGGCGACCGAGGCGACCAGTTGGCCGTCGTGATCGAACAATTGGCCGCGGGCGTAGCCGCGGGCGCTGGTAGCGGTCGGGCTGTCGTAGCAGTACAGCAGCCATTCGTCCATCCGGAACGGCCGGTGGAACCAGATCGCGTGATCGAGGCTGGCGAGCTGCAGGTTGTCGCTGAACAGCGACATCGCGTGGGGCAGCAGAGCGGTGGTGAGGAGCCCGTAGTCGGACGCGTAGGCCAGCAGCGCTCGGTGCAGATCGGGGTCGTCCGGCAGCGCCCCGGCGGTGCGGAACCACAAACGGCGCCGAGGCTCAGCCGGCTTCGGGTCTTGGTAGTTCGGCGGGTCGACCCAGCGGAAATCGAACGGCCGAAATTCGAGCAAGAAACGACGCAGTTTTTCCGGCAGCTTGTCGATCCCGGCGATGCTCTCGGCCGCGGGTGGAAGGTCCTCCGGAGCAGGCACGGGCGGCGCCGGCTGCACGTGACTCATTCCCTCCTCTGACACCTGAAACGACGCCGCCAGGTTCAGGATCGGGCGGCCGTGCTGGATCGCGACCACCCGGCGATTGGAAAAACTGCGTCCGTCGCGCTGCCGGTCGACCTCGTAGACGATCGGGCTGTGCATGTCGCCACGGCGCAAAAAATACGCGTGCAGCGAGTGGAACGTGCGCTCTTCCACGGTGTAGGCGGCGGCCGACAGGGCCTGACCCAGCACCTGACCGCCGTAGACCTGCTTGGAGCCGATGTCGCGCGACTCGCCGCGAAACAGGTTGACCTCGAGGCGTTCGAGCTTGAGCAGCCCGATCAGATCGTCGAGCACCGGATTGGCGCCGCTCACAGGCGCGTCTCCGTATCGGGCAGCGGTGTTTCCTCGAGCAACTGAGCCAGGAACAGCGCGTTGAAATAAAGCCGGTTGGTGCCGTACCAGAAGCCGCGAAAGTTCGGGTTGTCGGCGATCCGGATAACCGCGCCACGACCGAACTTGGTCGCGATCAGCGCGGCGCTGCCGGCCAGCTGCGTCTGGCGCTCGGCCCCGAGATAGCCCGAGATCAGGGGCTCGTCGGCATACCTCAACGGGGTCTCGTAGGGATTGTCCGCGGGCTTTAGAAACACCGTGCCCTGGCGAAACAGTGCGAGGCGGTCGCGGCGCAGGCCGTAGGCCAGCGGATGGGTGGTATCGACCGAGGCCTCGACGATCGCCCCGCCGATGACCGTGGTGCTGAAATCCTTCGAATAATTGCCGTACGGACGCGGCTCGACCGGTTCCGGCGCCGCGGCATCCGGCGCAGACGTCGGTGCCGCGGAAACGGCCGCCGGGGTTGCCTCGGTGTCGCTCTCGGGCGGCTCGCGGTAGAGTTCGCGGGTCGTCGCCCAGGCCGCTGCCCGCTGGCTGGCGACCAGCACGCCGCCGCCGCGAATCCAGCCGCGCAGCCGCTCCACCCACGCCTCGTCCAGCCGCTCGTAGTCGCCGTCTACCATCAGCACGTGGCTGTAGTCGCCCAGGTCGACCCGCTCCAGGCGATGGGTGTCGACCATGACCGGCGGCAGCCCTACTCGGGTGTCGAGCAGGTGCCAGACCTCCCCCGCCTGGGTCGCGCTGACTCCCTCGCCGGTGACCAGCAGCGGCTTGACGGGTTTCAGCGGCACCAGCCGGCGCGAGCCAAGGTCGGGGCCGACGGGGG
This sequence comes from Lysobacterales bacterium, assembly GCA_041587615.1. Taxonomy (GTDB): domain Bacteria; phylum Pseudomonadota; class Gammaproteobacteria; order Xanthomonadales; family SZUA-38; genus JBFGYD01. The sequence goes on along the minus strand of JBFGYD010000523.1, from coordinate 43 downwards.
TCAGGCCGCTGGTCAGCGAGATCACCGGAACCCCGGCGGGGCG
>JBFGYD010000522.1:0-1902 GCA_041587615.1 Lysobacterales bacterium | reverse complement strand
GATCACGACGCACCGGCGGCCGCGGACGACCACGGTGACCACGATCATGACGCCCCCGTGGCTGCCGAGGGTGGCCATGACCACGGCGAGCACGATCATGGCGACCACGATCACGGCGCGCCGGTCGCGGCGCCGCAACTGCCGGTCGAAGGCGGGGCCCTGGCCGAACTGGCCGATGCCCTGTCCGCGGCGCTCGCGGCTGCGGACAGGGACCGAGTGTTCGAGCTGCTCGACCCGGACGTGCTGATTTTCGAATCCGGCAACGTCGAGGCGTCACGGGCCGAATACGAGGGTCACCACATGCCCGCCGACATGGCGTTCCTGGCCGCGGTCGAGCGCGAACTGCTGTCGCGCCAGGTGGTGGCGACGTCGGCGGAAACCGCCGTGGTCAGCTCGCGCTACCGGATGTCCGGCAGCTTCCGCGACCGCGAGGTCGATACCACCACCGACGAGACGCTGGTGTTCGAAAACCAGGGCGGCCAGTGGCGGATCGTCCACATCCACTGGTCCAACGGATGACCCGCGAGCCGGACTACGTCCCGGCCCTGCGGTTTCATGCCCTGACCGGTCTGTACGACCGAGTCATGGCGGCCACGAACCGCGAGCGGCGCTTCAAGCGCGCGCTGCTCGAGCGGTTGGAATTGCCGGCCCACGGCACCCTGCTGGACCTGGGCTGCGGCACCGGCACGATGACCCTGTGGGCCCGTGCCGCCTGGCCCCAGGCGCGCATCATCGGCGTCGACGCCGACCCCGCGGCGCTCGAGATCGCGGGCGATAAGCAGTCCGAAGCCGGGGTCGAGATCGACTTCCGCCGCGCCGACGCACGCGCGCTGCCGCTCGAGACCTCCAGCGTCGACGCGGTGACCTGTTCGCTGTTTTTTCATCACCTCGCGGATTCGGACAAGAACGCGGTGCTGGCGGAGATCCGGCGCGCGTTGCGCCCGCGCGGACAGCTATTGATCGCCGACTGGGGCCGGCCGCGATCGGCGTTGACCGCGGCGGGCTTTTTTCTGGTCCGCTGTCTGGACGGCTTCGAGCGCACCCGCAGCAACGCGCGCGGGCGGCTGCCCGAGATGATCGCGCGAGCCGGTTTTTCGGGGGTGGCCGAGTTCGACCGCGTGCCGACGATGTTCGGTGAGATCCAACTCCTGAGCGCGTTGCGACCGGAATCCGCGAACGCCGTCAGTGCAGGGCAGGGCGCCACGCCAGATCGCGGATGATCTCGGCCTCGGCGGCGGCCAGTTCGTGCAGCCGAGGATAGACGCGATCGGCGTCGTATTCCTTGAGCGCCAAATCGGCGAACTGGTGGCCGTGCTTGACCTCACCGGCCCACAGCGTCTGGTAGAAAGCTTTCAGTTCCGGGTCTTCGAGTGCCTCGGCAAGAATCCCGAAGCGCTCGGCGCCGCGGCATTCGACCAGCGATGAAACCAGCAGGCGGTCGATGAAACGCTCCTCGCGGCCGTGGCGCATCAGCTTCATCAGTTGATTGACGTAAGGGTCCTGGGTATCTTGCACGAGCCGCAGGCCGCGACGTTCCATCAGTTCATAAACCTGGCGGAAATGCTCCAATTCCTCCTGCGCCAGCGCGATCAGGGTCGGGATGATGCGGGTTCGGTCCGGGTACTTGACCACCAGGCTCAGGGCCAGGGCGGATGCCTTGCGCTCGCAGTTGGCGTGGTCGCACAGAAAGGCGTCGAAATCATCCAGTATCGTGCCGACCCAGGCCGGGTCGGTGGGCTCCAACAGGTCGATGGATCGCTTGGTCACGTCAATGTCTCAAATATCGCCGGCCGCGGCCCGCTACCTGGCCAAACGCCAATTGTACCCGTTTCGGGTCCGGCGGCCTCCGCCCGCCGGACTCGGCCTTGTCGTGGTCATTCCCTGCTACGACGAACCGGATCT
>JBFGYD010000521.1:0-1915 GCA_041587615.1 Lysobacterales bacterium | reverse complement strand
GGGGCACGCGCGCGGGCTCGAGGGTCGCGCGAATCTGGGCCAGCAGGCGCGGGAACTGCTCCAGGCGGTCGGCCACGTGCCCCAGCCGCTGCGGCAGCGGAGCAAACTCGCGCGCCATCAGGGAGTAGATCGCGTTGCCGGTCAAACCGGTGTAGACCATCGGATTCCAGGACCATTCGCGCAGCTCCTCCAGCGCCCACAGATCGTGGCGCAACTGGTTTTCAAGCAGCAGCGCGTCGACCTGGTTCGGGCGCGACAGCGCTTCGAGATCGATGGCTTTCAGTGCCGCCAGGTAGCGCCGCGCGAAGGCCGTCTCGGCGGCCCTGGCTTCGGCGCTGACCTGATCGAGACGGGCGTCGAAGCGGTGATCGCCGAGCCAGGTCGCTGCCACCGGCGCCAGTGCCGGGAACTCGTCGACATAACGCGTGGCCAGGGCCTCGAACGCGCCGTCGGGAGAGTTGTCGGCGAGCGCCGGGGAGGCCGCCAGAATCAACCACATCACCTTTCTAGACATCGACATAGCCATCCTCCCAGGTGCGCTTCGGATCACGGTTGCGCAGATCGATCGAGAAAACCGCCGCCGCCTTCAGCGCCAGCAGTACCGTCACCCAACCGGCCCGCTGATCATGAATCGTATCCTGCGGGATCCCGGTTTCGGTCAATTCCAGATCGGTGCCGCCGGCGCCGTCGGCGGCGAGTTCGAAACGGGCCTCGCTGCCGCCAAAATATTCGACCGCGAACCGTCGGGGTGGGTCGTTTTCGAGCACAGCGCCTCGGTGCTTCATGCCGTTGGCGAAGCGAAAGTCGATGACCCCGTCGCGCGCCACGGCCGACTCGGCCCAGAAGGCGGCCCGCCCGGCGTCTGTGACCAGGTATTGAAAAACCCGTTCGGGCGGCGAGCACAGGTGCACCTTGAGCTTGACCGCGGCCGTGACGGGGGCGGCCGGCCTAGGCATGCGCTACCGCCCCGCGGGTGGCCACCAGCAGAAAAACCGCCGCTGCCAGCAGCACCGGCGATGAATAGACTCCGGGGGCGAAATCGCTCAGGTAAACCGATGCCAGGACGTGCCCGAGCGCATTCAGGATCATCAGTCCGGCCAACGGATAGGCCAGCCAGGCCATCGCCCGCCGGCCGGCGAACACCAGCGGCGTCAGTGCCAGCAGGCCGGCAACGCCAACCAGCAGCGCGGTCATCCATGTCCGAAACTCGAACGTCGGCAGCGGCACCCAGCCATACCCGTCGCGTAGAGATTCGACCACCGAGTTGTACAGCGGCAGGAACCCGGTCAGGGCTTCGTCAGCCACGTGCAGGGCCAATGCCAGCGTCAGGCAGATCCAGGCAACGCCCCACTGGCGGTTTGCGCCGATCAGTGTCATCACCGTGTATTCTACGCGGAGCCCGACGGCCTGCCAGAATGGAAACCGAACGATGAAAATCCACAGAATCAGCGTCTATCAGGTCGACCTGCCGCTGCACGAGGGCAGCTACAACTGGTCCGGCGGCAAGTCGGTCGAGGTGTTCGACTCGACCGTGGTCGTAGTCGAGACCGATTCCGGCCTCACCGGTTGCGGCGAGGTCTGTCCGCTGGGTCCGTTTTACCTGCCCGCGTACGCGGCCGGAGCGCGCGCCGGCATCGCCGAACTGGCGCCGCACTTGCTGGGACGCGACCCGACCGAACTCGAGCGGATCAACCGGCTGATGGACCATCATCTGAAGGGCCACCCTTACGCCAAGTCGGCGCTCGACGTCGCGTTTTGGGACATCCTCGGTCAGGCCTGCGGCCAGCCGCTATGCGCGCTGCTGGGCGGACGTTACGGTGAGGACTTCGTGCTCTACCGGGCCATTTCCCAGCAGGCGCCCGCCGAAATGGCCGCGCGGGTCGCCGGCTATCGCGCCGAGGGCTACCGCCGCTTC
>JBFGYD010000520.1:0-1982 GCA_041587615.1 Lysobacterales bacterium | reverse complement strand
TCGCCTGGCCGAGGAATTGGTCGCGCTGAGTCGCACAGTATCGAGTGAAGTCCGGAATATTCAAGGCCATCGTGGCCCAGAACCCGACCATCGCGGTCAGGCTCGGGAAGAACACGGCCCAGAACTCGGCGCTGGTCGCGAACTGGGGCTCGGCCTCGAGCATCGGGCCGAAGCCGTCGGCGGCGACCCAGGCCCAGGCCAGCAGCGCGAGTCCGCACAGCAGCAGGAACGGCGCGGCCAGCACCTCCAGCACCTTGATCGAGTCGATGCCCTTGTAGATCAGCCAGATGTTCATGAACCAGAACACCATGAAGCAGATGAACTGGATGAGCCCGATGCCGATGAAATCGGGCAGCACCTGCGGCAGTGAGTCGGCGGCCGGGTAGACGATCAGCACCATCGTGTAGATCGCCGCGCCGCCGATCCAGGTCTGGATGCCGAACCAGCCGCAGGCGACGATCGCGCGCAACAGCGCCGGCACGTTGGAGCCGCGGATGCCGAACGAGGCGCGCGCCAGCACCGGGAACGGGATGCCGAACTTGGTCCCGCCGTGGGCGGACAGAATCATCGGCACCAGCACGATCAGATTCCCCAGCAGCACGGTCAACATCGCCTGGACCCAGCTCATGCCGCCCTCGATCAGGGAAGCCGCGATCATGTAGGTCGGGATGTTGACCGCCATGCCGACCCACAGCGAGAAGAAGCTGACCGAGGTCCAGCTGCGCTGGGACGGCTGGACCGGGTCGAGGTCGGCGTTGCTCAGCCCCGCGTCGGCTTCAAAAGCAGGGGCCTGCTCGATCGCGCTCGCGCTGCTGACCATATAATTTTTCCCCTCAGGCCGCGACTTCGGACAGCGCCTGGTCGAACGCCTCCAGCAGAACATCGACCTGGGACGCGTCGATCGACAGCGGCGGCGCGATCCGGATCACGTTGCCGAAAAGCCCGCCCTTGCCGACCAGTACGCCGTGGTCCTTGCAGCGGTCCATGAACGCGGCCGCCTCCTTGCTGGCGTGCGCTTTGGTCTTGCGGTCGGTGACGAGTTCGATGCCGAGTAACAGTCCTCGGCCGCGGACCTCCCCAATCAGCTCGTGGCGTCCGGCGAGTTCATCGAGCCCGTCGCGCAGGCGCTGCCCCATCGCCCGCGCGTTTTCGATCAGGCCCTCTTCGGCGATCACGTCCAGGTTGGCCTTGGCCTGGGCGGTCTGGTAGGGGTCGCCGCCGAAGGTATTGAAATAAAGCCGACCGGAGAGCGCCTCGGCGTCTTCGGACTTCATCAGCACCGCGCCGATAGCCGCGCCGTTGCCCAGGCCCTTGGCCATCGTGACCATTTCGGCGTCAATGCCCAATTCCTTTGTCAGGAACAGCGCGCCGCCGCAGCGGCCGACGCCGGTCTGTACCTCGTCGGAGATGTAGCGGCCGCCGTATTCGTGCACGATCCGGGTGACCTCGGTGAAGTAGTCATCCGGCGGAGTCACGAACCCGCCGACCCCGAGCACCGGTTCGGCGATCATCCCGGCGATCTTGCCGTGGGTCGAAGTCTGGATTGTGGTTTCGACGTTTTGCGCGCACTCGAGCTCGCACGAATCCGGCTTCTGGTTGAACGGGCAGCGGTAGCAGTACGGCTCCAGCGCGCTGGTCGTGGACGCATTGGGCTGCGCGCGGAAGCGCCAGGTGTGGTGGCCGCAACTGGCCAGCGCGCCCGAGGTGCCGCCGTGATAGCCGTGGCGCAGGTTGATGATCGTCGTCTCGCCGGTAGACTGGCGCGCGGTCAGGAACGCAAGCTCATTGGCCTCGGAGCCGGAGTTCGTGAACGCAGCGCGGTCCAGGCCTTCCGGCGCCTCCCCAACGAGCGCCTCTGCCAGCTTCACCGGGTGCTCGGACAGGTATAGCGTGGAGGTGTGCTGGATCTGGTTGTCCTCGAGCATTCGCTCGAGGACTAGCTTGATTTTCGGGTGGTTGTGGCCGGCCGCGATGCAGACGAT
>JBFGYD010000519.1:0-1993 GCA_041587615.1 Lysobacterales bacterium | reverse complement strand
GCCCGTCAGCAGATCGCACTTGCACAGCAGCGCGGCACGATCAACCGTCGCCGGGTCGACGCCGAGTTCGGTGGCGATGCCCCGCCCCAGCCGGCGGATTCGTTCGACCTTGTCCCCGAGGCTGCCCAGGCGCTGCTGATAGATCATCCGCTCCAGCGTAGCCCGGTGGTTCTCGAGCGGGGTTTTCAAGTCCTGCTGCCAGAAAAAGCGCGCGTCGGCCAGCCGCGGTCGCAGCACCCGCTCGAAACCGGCCGCGACGCGCTCGGGCGCGCGGCTCTCGAGGTTGGCCACGGCGATAAAAAGCGGGCGCAGGCGGCCCTCGTCATCGGTCAGCGGGAAAAATTTCTGATGACCCTCCATGGTCGAGATCAGCGCCTCGGCCGGCACCTCGAGAAAGGCCGGGTCGAAACTCCCGATCATGGCCACCGGCCACTCGGTCAGCGCGGCCACCTCGGCCACCAGCGGCGCCGGCATCAGCGCCCGGGCGCCGGCCTTGGCAGCCACCCGTTCGGCCATCGCGCGGATCAGCGTGCGCCGCTCTTCCGGGTCGACCAGCACCCGCGCGGAGCGCAGCGCTTCCACGTAGTCGGCGGGCCGGGCGATAGGCACCGGCGCCGGGTGATGGAACCGGTGCCCGCGGCTCTGGTTGCCGAACTTGCAGCCGTAAAGCTCGCCTGAGACGACCTCGCCGCCCAGCAGTACGACGATCCAGTGGACCGGCCGCACGAAGGCATCGGTACGATCGCCCCAGCGCATCGGGCGCGGCACCGGGAGTCGCTTGAGCGCGTCGCCGATCATGTCCGGCAGCAGCGCGGCGGCGGCCGCGCCGCTGACGCGCCGCACGAAACCGAGCCGATCGCCGCGGGGCGTTTCAACGGTGGCCAGCCGCTCCACCGCGACGCCGACCGAGCGGGCAAACCCGCGCGCTGCCTTGGTCGGCGCGCCGTCGGCATCGAAGGCCGACGCCAGCGCGGGGCCCAGACGCTGCTCCTCGCGGTCGGGCTGGCGATCGAGCAGCTCCGGCAGCACCACGGCGAGCCGGCGCGGGGTCGCAAACCAGCGGGCCCGGTCGCGATCCCAGTCCAGACCGCCGTCGGCCACGGCCGCGGTCAATCGCTCGAAAAACGATGACCCAAGTTCGTCCAGGCTCGCCGGCGGCAGCTCTTCGGTCCCAATTTCGACCAGCAGATCGCAGCGATCGCTCATCCGCGCGGCCCTTCATCGACCAGCCCCGGAAAGCCCAGCGCGCGGCGGCGTTCCAGATAGGCCTCGGCCACGCCCTTGGCCATCTGCCGCACGCGCAGAATGAAGCTTTGTCGCTCGGTCACCGAAATGGCCTTGCGCGCATCCAGCAGGTTGAACGTGTGCGAAGCCTTGAGCGCCTGGTCATAAGCCGGCAGCGGCAGATCGGCCTCCAGCAGGCGAGCGCATTCCCGCTCGCAGGCGTCGAACCAGGACAGCAGCGACTCCGCGTCGGCGTGCTCGAAATTGTAGGCCGACATCTCGACCTCGTTCTGGTGGAACACCTCGCCGTAGGTCACGGTGCGGCCGTTACTCCGGGTCCAGACCAGATCGAACACGTTGTCGACGTCCTGCAAATACATTGCGAGGCGCTCCAGGCCGTAGGTGATCTCGCCCGTGACCGGCTTGCAGTCCAGCCCCCCCGCCTGCTGAAAATAGGTGAACTGGGTGACCTCCATGCCGTTGAGCCAGACCTCCCAGCCCAGGCCCCAGGCGCCCAGCGTCGGCGATTCCCAGTTGTCTTCCTCGAAGCGGATGTCGTGCTCTTGCGGGTCGACGCCGAACGCCCGCAACGACTCCAAATACTGTTCCTGCACATCCAGCGGCGCCGGTTTGAGTATCACCTGGTATTGGTAGTGCTTGTACACGCGCATCGGGTTCTCGGCGTAGCGTCCGTCCACGGGCCGGCGCGACGGCTGACAGTAGGCCACGCGCCAGGGCTCGGGGCCCAGCGCACGAAAGAACGTCTCGG
>JBFGYD010000518.1:0-1999 GCA_041587615.1 Lysobacterales bacterium | reverse complement strand
GCTACGGGCGCGGAGTGGATTGCGGGGGCGGGATTCTACCGGATCGACATGGGTGAGTCCACGGAATGACGAGCGTCGGCGGCCGTCGGCTTGTTTGTCGTGCGGGCTTTGCCGACAATGCCCCGCGTTCTGATCGGGGGCCAAAGGCGTGAAGAAACGCGGCTTGTTTCGCATCGCGATGACGCTGCTGGTGATCGGCGGCGTGCTGCTGGTGGTCGCGGTTGGGGAGCTCACCGCGCGCGCCTTCGGTCTCGGCGACCCCGTCATGTACTACGAGAACGAGAGCTATCGCTACGCGCTGGCGCCCAACCAGTCGGTGGTGCGGCTGCGCGGCGCCGGCATCCGCGTCGATCGGTACGGGCTGCGAACGGACGATGACTGGGACGCTCCCGGGGCCATCCGCATCCTGTTCGTCGGCGACAGCGTGACCTACGGCGGGGCCTACGTGGACAACCGGGACCTGTTCTCGTCGCGCACCTGCGAGGTGTTGCGCGAATCCGGGATCGACGCGGTGTGCGCCAACGCTGGCATCAACGGCTACGGGACCGACAACATGGCCTACCGGATTCGCTTCGAGCGCGCCCCGCCGGCGGATATCTACGTGGTCACCCTGCTCAGCCGCGACACCCTCAGGGGGATGGCCTCCCTGATGAGCCTTCCGTACTTCAGCAAACCGCTGCCGCCGCTGGTGCCGGCGCTGAGCGAGGGCGCGCTATTCGTGCTCGACCGGGTGCGCGCGCGGCTGCGCTACGGGCGCGGCGGCGGGCCGTCGCAGATACGAACCGGCGACGGAACCGAGGTCGCCCGGCTGAGCCTTGGCCGGTTGTTCGAGGCGCTGCGCGAACGCGCGTCGGAGGGCCGGCGAGCGCTGCTGGTGCTGTCGCCGGCCCGGCGCAACGTGATCGAAGACTACGACCGTTTCGACCGCCGGGTGCTGGCCGAACTCCGCAAATCCGGCTTTGAGCTGCTCGATCCGCTGCCCCGGATCAAGACCGACCGGCCCAACCTGGACGAGTTTTTTTACGACGGCGCCCACCTGGAGCTGGGGGGCCACCGCTATTACGGCGATCTGATCGCGGAGACGCTGCTCGAGCGCGGTCTGCTCCGGCGGCCCTGATCTCTGTCCTAACTGGCCAGGGCTGCCGGCTTCACAGGCCCCCGAAACGGTCGAAGTAGCTGCTGGTGCAAGGCGGCATCGGGCCCTCGGCGGTTTCGAGCGCGTGGGCGATGAAGCGGCGGGCCGCTGCCTCGACGACGCGGTACAGGTTGGCGGTCAGCGTCAGCGCCGCGCGGCCCGGCCAGCGGGACGGCAGCATCTCGTCGGGCAGGTCGGCGTCGCGCAGCAGGATGCGCCGGTATTCGTGGATCAGCAGGGTGCGGATCTGAAACGCCTGTTCCGGGTCCGGTTTGGCGGCCCCGCGGACGGAGCGCAGAATCGGTCGGAACGCGCTCAGGAACGCCTCGTAGCGCTGCGCAAGCCGATTCAGCTTCCAGGTTTTGAACGCGAGTTTCCGCAGCACCTCACGCGACACGATGTCCTCGGTGCGGGCGCTGAGCACGGTGACCTTGTCGGCCACGCGCAGCTCCTGCAGGGTCTCGTCCAGCGACCGGCGGTCGTGATTGGGATGGGCCATGATCCCCGGGGTCAGGTTGCCGTAACCCAGCCACTGCAGTTCGCGCCGCAGGGTGTCTCGCTCGCGGTCGACCAGCGAGGCGTTCATGACCAGCGTCCAGCTTCCGTCCCAGCGCTCGGCGCCGTCGGAGTAGATCCGCCGCGCCGCTTTCTGATAGTGCCGCATCCCGGTCCCGCTCAGGCTGTAATAGCTGCGCCGGCCGACCTGCTCGGCGCGCAGCCAGTCGTCCTTGACCAGCCGGTAGACCGAGGTCCGGATCAGCCGCTGGTTGAGGCCGAAGGGCGCCAGCGCGTCGATCAGGCTGCCCAGCCAGACTGCGTTGCCGTGCTGCGAGACCGTGTCGCAGAACACCGTGACGATCAGCG
>JBFGYD010000517.1:0-2019 GCA_041587615.1 Lysobacterales bacterium | reverse complement strand
GGCGGCCTGGTAGCCTGAGCCGGTGCCGATCTCGAGCACCTTTTGCGGTCGGCCTTGGGCCACGATCGCCTGGGTCATCAGTGCCACCACGTAGGGCTGCGAAATGGTCTGACTGCTGCCAATCGGCAGCGCCGTGTCCTCGTACGCGCGACTGCCGAGGGCTTCGTCGACGAACAAATGCCGCGGTACCGCGCCGATCGCCGCCAGCACGTTCTCGTCGGCGATGCCATGGTCGCGCAGGCGCCGCACCAGCCGATCGCGGGTGCGCTGGGAGGTCATCCCGATGCCGCCGATCCCCGGCGCGCCGCCCATCGTCATCGGTCAAGCCTCCTCGTTCAGCGATGCGACCCATCCGCCCACTTTTTCAAGCGCGGCGTACTGGGTCAAATCGACGTGGATCGGAGTGATCGACACGCAGCCGTGCCGAACCGCGTGGAAATCCGTTCCCGGTCCGGCATCCTGCTCCGCCCCGGGCGGTCCGATCCAATAAACCGTTCGGCCGCGCGGGTCGCGCTGCTCGATGAAAGGCTCGGCGCGGTGGCGATGCCCGAGGCGGGTGACCTCGAAGCCGTTCAACTGCCGCCACGGTCGGTCCGGCACGTTGACGTTCAGAATGGTGTCCGCGGGCAGCGGATCCCGCTGGAGCCGCTGGATCAGACGCACCACGGCCTCGGCCGCGGTGGCATAGTTGCGCTGGTTTCGATCCAGCACCAGCGAGACCGCGATCGCCGGCAGTCCAAGGTAGCGGCCCTCCATTGCCGCCGCCACCGTTCCCGAGTAGATCACGTCGTCGCCGAGATTCGCCCCGGAGTTGATCCCGGAAATGACCATGTCCGGATCGTCATCGAGCAGTCCGGTCAGCGCAAGGTGGACGCAATCGGTCGGGGTGCCGGCCACCCGGTATCGTTTGTCGGTCCGGTCCAGCACTCGGACCGGGTGTTCCAGCGTCAGCGAATTGGAAGCGCCGCTGCGGTCGCGGTCGGGGGCGACCACGGTCACCCGCGCAACCTCGTTGACGTGTTTTTCCAGTACCCGCAGGCCCTTTGCGTCCAAGCCGTCGTCGTTACTCAACAATACATGCATCCGCTGCTGTCACCCGAGTCGAAGGAATCGATGGCCGCCCGGCACGGTTGGATCCAAGTCCGCCGTTCCAGGCGCGGATCAACCGGTCGGCGGCGGCCTGAGCGCTGGGTTACTATACTGGAAAAGCGCGATTCCGAACCACCGGCCATGAGCGACTCCAAGCAACGCCCGGCGAGCCTAGACGCGGACGAACTCGACCTGTTTCGAAGCGAGGTTGCAGACGTGACCCCGCTCAACAGCGATCGGGTCCCGCCTCGACGGCGTGCCGATCCTGCCCGGGCCCGTCACAGCGAAGCCTCCGAGCGAGAGGTCATGCGCGAGTTGGCCCGGCACCCGCTGGACTGGAGCACCGCGGAGACCGGCGAGGAGCTGATCTTCGTGCGCGCGGGCTTGCAGCAACGCGTGCTGCGCCGGCTGCGCCGCGGCCAGTACGCGATCGGGGCCGAACTGGACCTGCACGAGATGAACACGGCCGCGGCTCAGGCCAGCATTCTCGACTTCTTGGAGCGCAGCCGCGAACGCGGCTTGAGCTGCGTCAAGATCATCCACGGCAAGGGCCTGCGGTCCAAGCGCGAGGGACCGGTCTTGAAGCGCCTTACCGACGGCCTGCTGCGGCGCCGGAAAGAAGTGCTCGCGTTTGCTTCCGCGCCGCCCAACGACGGCGGCACCGGCGCCGTGTACGTGCTGCTAAAGAGGCGTTGAGCGCGGCGACCGGCCGCGCTTGTTGCATGGGTTTGACCGGGCTCGCCCGGCACGATTGGCACAGGCCGAGCCGGCCAGTGGCCGGTATCCTACGGCGAGAACAGTTGCGGGTATCGCCAGCGTGCCAGCTGCAGTACACATTGTGGTCCTCTCTCGGCCAAAGAGCTCGGTCGATGCCCGCTGAGCTTGCGGTCAACATCCATCGAATCGCGTGGATGCTCATCGGCATCGTGG
>JBFGYD010000516.1:0-2022 GCA_041587615.1 Lysobacterales bacterium | reverse complement strand
TCCACCGCGCGCTGGCTGATCTTGCGCTTGCCGCGATAGCCTTCCGGGGTCTGGAGCTTCAAATCGAACGCGACCGGCGTCCAGTTCAACAGGCGCAGTCCGTGGACGGTGCCGTCGAGGCGGCCCTCGATCTCGCCAAAAGAAAACGCGCCGGTCATCTGCTGCAGGTCCACGCCGCGAATATCGACCTCCGCAGCCAGCGTGGGAAGGACCCCGAACACGCGCTCGAGCTTCACCTGATCGACGATCACCTCGCCGTCGAACACGTCGAGGCGAATGGCCCCGCCGACCTCGCCCACGCCACCTCGCAAGCGCACTCGGGGGATCTGTCCGGACAGCGTACCGGTGAGCACCGGCCAATCCAGCGCGCGCGTAATCAGTTCCAGCGAGATCGGCTCGACGTCACCCTGGAAGTCGATCGACATCTCCTCCAGGCCGACGTTGTTGAGCGCCAGCTCGGAGATTCGAATACCGCCATCCAGGACCGGGGCAAACATCGGCGCGAGCAGGCGGAACTGCCGCCCGCCTACGAAAAACCGCGCCGCCGATGCGCGGATTACGAGAGCGTAATAACCGATTCGATCCCAGCTCAGCTCTGAATCCAACGAATCGCCCGCCGCGTCATAGTCCACGATCCCGCTGAGGTTCTCTATCAGGAACCGGCGCTGGTCGTCCTCCAGCGCCAAATCGTCGAGCGCGAGGGTGGCGTGGGCGATCTCACCGCCCCTGAGCTCGAGCCGTCCCCTGATCTGTCCGCTTGGCCGCAGGCCCCTCGTACCTCTGCTCTCCAACGCCGTCTTGAGGTACCGATCGAACGCCAGCGGGAGCGCGAATTGCTCGAGGTCGAGGTCAAGCTCGGCCACCGCGCCGTCGGGCCCGATCAGCGCCGCTCCCGAGGCGGCCAGCGCGTCGCCGTCGCCGACCGTGAAAGAGGTCAATGAAACCTGACCGGCGGCGTCGATCCGGGCCGCGGTCTGGATCCGCAGCGGCGGCAATTGGTCCAGCTCCAGATAAATCGGCGCGTAAAGCGCTTCTCCCCGCTCGAGCAAAACCTCGGAGCTGACCGCCAGCGGCTCGTCGAGGTCGATTTGGGCACTGCCGGTGAGCCCGAGCCCGGCGCCGGCAATGGTGCCATCGCTGGAATCGAACGAAAGTCCGGAAATCGAGAACCCGACTTCGGCCTGGGTACCATCCCCGGCCAGACTCGCATTCAGCGAAACCCGCCCCGACGCGATCCCAAGCGTCTCGGGTGGAAGCGCCGGTAAATAATCGAGCAGCTCGTTAACGGCCAATTCGTCGGCCGCCAGGTTCAGGCGCATGCCGGCGCCATCCTGCGCCAGCTCGACCCGGACCCGCCCGTCGAACAAGTCGCTCTCGGCGCTCAGACTCAGTCCCGACTGACCCGATTCCCAGGACGCCGCCGCGCTCACGCGTCGACCGGCAAGCGAAACCGCCAGCTCGGCCTCCGCACAGGCCTGGCGCGCCTCGCTGACCTGCCAGTGAGGGCAGCGCAGGTCAAGGTCCTCGATCGTCGCGGCCAGACCTTCGACCTCGACCCGCTCCACCTGCAGGCGCAGCGCCGAATCGAGCGGACCCGGGACCACGAGCCAGGACACTCCGACCGCGCTGATACCTTCGGTCAGCACCGAGTCCACCGCGCCCTCGAATTGGGTGGCCGCCAGTCCGTTGGTCACGCTCAGCAGAAGTGCTACAGTCGCCCCGGGCGGCAACCACGCACCAGAACAACAACTGGACCGTCGTCGCCAGCCTGTTTGATCACCGGCCATAATGGCAACAATGCGCGTACTGGTCGCCGACGACAATCAGATCAACCGCCAGTTCATCAAGAGCGTGCTGGAACGGGAACGCTACCGGATCGCCGAGGCCGAGGACGGCAGAAGCGCGGTGGAGCACTGTCGCGCGGCCGGCTTTGACGTGATCCTGATGGACATCCGCATGCCCGGCATGGACGGGGTCGCGGCCGCCCGCGAGATCCGCAAGCTGCCCGGATTCGAACAGGGT
>JBFGYD010000515.1:0-2027 GCA_041587615.1 Lysobacterales bacterium | reverse complement strand
ACGCGGCCGTCGGCGGCGACAGCCAGCGAGCGCAGGCCCTGCGAGGCCAAACCCTGGGGCCGGGCGAAGGTCATCACGCGGGCGCCGTCATAGCGCGCCAGGCCGCTCGGCGTCGCGATCCAAAAGACGCCGCCCGCATCCTGGATCACCGCGCGGATCTGACCGCTGGGCAGGCCCTCCTCGCGTCCAAGTGACTGCAGCGGAACGCTGCTCCGGCTATGTTCCATCAATGCTCCGCGGTGCACCGTCAGCGGCAACGAAGCGCACGACTTGCGCCAATCGGCGGTCTTCGATGTGCGCAGGCGTTCTCGCTGAATGAAGTCTGCTGATCATCGGGCAGGGTCGTCCGGCTGGTCCATAGCCCTCCGAAGGAATTCGGGTCGCATTGACGAATACGTCCTCCCGGGCAAGATTATTTGACAGATTCCGTCGTTTTGCAACGCGCGGCCGGGACCCGCACGACGCAAGAGGCTTGCTCAGTCTAGCGTCTCGAGGACGTCTCCGAGGATGGCGAAGATCTGCTCGATTTCGTCCGGCTTGATGATCAGCGGCGGCGACAGCGCGACGGTGTCTCCGGTAAACCGAACCAGCAGGCCGCGCTTGAAACACTCGACGTGCGCCTGAAAGGCCCGCGCGGTGGGCTGCCCCGCGCGCGGCTCGAGCTCGATCCCCGCGATCAGTCCATAGTTGCGCAAATCGATCACGTGCGGGTGGTCGCGAAGTCCGTGAACCGCCTCTTCCCACTGCGGCGCCAGCTCTCGCGCGCGCTCCAGCAGTCCCTCCTCGCGATAAATTTCGAGCGTTGCAATTCCAGCCGCGCAGGCGAGCGGGTGGCCGGAATAGGTGTAGCCGTGAAACAGTTCGATCAAATTCTCCGGGCCCTCCATGAAGGCATCGTACACGTGCCGCCGCACGCCAACCGCGCCCATCGGCACGGTGCCGCTGGTGAGTCCCTTGGCGGTCGTGATGAGGTCCGGCAGAACCTCGAATTCGTCGGCGCCGAAGGCCGAGCCGGTACGCCCGAAACCGGTGATGACCTCGTCGAAAATCAGCAGGATGCCGAGCTGGTCGCAAATCTCGCGCAGCCGTTTCAAATACCCCTCGGGAGGCAGGATCACGCCGGCCGAGCCGGCAATGGGCTCGACGATGACCGCCGCAATGGTCGAGGCATCGTGCAGCAGCGCCACGCGCGCCAGATCTTCGGCCAGTTCAACGCCGTGCGCGGGCAGCCCGCGGCTGAAGGCGTTGCGCTCCAGGTCGAGCGTGTGGCGCAGGTGGTCGGTACCGGGGATCAGGGTGCCGAAAGCTTTGCGGTTATTGCCCAGGCCGCCGACCGAGATGCCGCCGAAACCGACGCCGTGGTAGCCCCTTTCACGCCCGATCAGGCGCTGCCGGGCGCCTTCGCCGCGGGCGCGGTGGTAGGCCAGCGCGATTTTCAGCGCGGTATCGACCGACTCCGAGCCGGAGTTGGTGAAGAACACGTGGTCGATGTCGCCCGGCAGGATCCTGCACAGCCGGTTGGCGAACTCGAACGGCAGCGGGTGGCCCATCATGAAGGTCGGCGCGAAGTCCATTTCTAAACTCTGCCTGCGAATGGCCTCGACGATGCGCGAACGGCCGTGGCCGGCGTTGCAGCACCAAAGACCGGCGACTCCGTCGAGAATCTTGCGACCGTCGATATCGGTGTAGTACATGCCCTCGGCCGCGACCAGCAAGCGGGGGTCGTGCTTGAACTGGCGGTTGGCGGTAAAGGGCATCCAGAAGGCTTCCCGGCGCTCCCGCTGGTCCCGGATGCCGGCGTAATCGGTCTTGAAATTCATGCCCAAGCGCTCCTTGCAGACGACTTCGGATGATGGTTGCGGGCTAGATGGCATAAAACGCGCCGGGGTTTTCGGCGGAGGCAAAAAAAGTCAATCTCCCGAACTTAAGTTTCAACAACACGAGGTCGCTAGGCGCCTCAAAGAACGGGAGATCGACATGAAATACTGTGGCATTGATCTGGCCAGCAAAGCAAGTGCGATCTGTGT
>JBFGYD010000514.1:0-2075 GCA_041587615.1 Lysobacterales bacterium | reverse complement strand
GACCGGTTGGGCCAGCCCGATGATCGGGGCGCCCATAAAAAAAGCGAGCAGCGTGCTCGCGGTTCCAAATTTCATCGAAGGCGGCCTCGCAAGACCACGCATTTCGATAAAAATTAGCACCGATTCCGGGACCCCACAAGTGCCGGAATTGCGCTTTTTTCAGTCCAGCCGACGGTACTTTTTCAGCACCTCGCGCAGCCGGTCGTGGGGCAGCTCGATCACCCGATGGCCGGCATAGCCGGTCATGGTCTTGGCCGCCACCAGCGCGTTGATGATCGCCTCCTCGGTGGCCAGCACGGTGGCCTCGAACAGCGGCGTGATGCGCTCGTTGGGCAGCATCTCGAGGTTCGCCAGTCCGGCAGGGGCGCTGGCGCCGGGGTTGGCGGTCGAAAACGCGATGAAGATGTCGCCCGATGAGTTGCTGGCCATGCCGCCGGTGCGCGCGATGCCCATGCTAACGCGTCGAGCGATGCGCTTGAGCTGATGCGGCAGCAGCGGCGCGTCGGTCGCCACCACTACGATGATGGAACCCAGGTCCCGGTCTGGCGTCGCGCGCCTCAGCGCCGCGTAGGCCGGCAATTCCGGAATCTCCTTGCCGACCGGGACGCCGGCGACCATCAGTTGGCCCCGGCGGCCGAAATTCGACTGCACCAGCACGCCGACCGTAAACTCGCCGGTCTCGTCGGTCACCAGTCGCGATGCGGTGCCGATGCCGCCCTTGAATTCGTAGGTGATCATGCCGGTGCCGCCGCCGACCGAGCCCTCGGTCACCGGGCCGCCGCGGGCGCTGTCCAGCGCCTGGTAGACGTGCGCCGGTTCGACGTGAAAACCGTTCAGGTCGTTGAGCCAGCCGTCCCAGGTCTCGCCCACGACCGGCAGCGACCACCAGTCGTCGGTTTTGAATTGATACCGTTCCAGCGCCCAGGCGATCACCGCGTCACGGACGACTCCCACGCTGTGGGTGTTGGTGATCATCACCGGCCCGTACAACAGGCCGGATTCGTCGACCCAGGTCGTGCCCGTCATTTCGCCGTTGCCGTTTTGGCTGAACCAACCGGCAAATACGGCCTCCCGCGGGCTGGTCTTGCCCCGCGGCAGCACCGCGCTGACCCCGGTGCGGACGATTGGCTCCTCGCCACCGGCATCACCGCGAATGATAGTCGCGTGACCGACCTCGATCCCGGTCACGTCAGTAATCGCGTTCAGCGGACCGGGCCGGCCTTCGAACGGCACCCCGAGTTCTCGGGCGCGAGTGTGCTCGGCACTCACTCCGGGGTGGGAAATGCCTGCCGTCAACAGCAGCATCAGCGGAGAGAAGTAGTTTTGCATGTCGATTCCCTGGATCATGGCCAACGACCGAGTCGGCGCTGCTTATCCGGCCGGGGTCAACTTCAGCAGGCGCCCGCCGTCACCGTCCTCGAGCAGCCAGATCGCTCCGCCGGGCCCCTCCTCGACCTCGCGGACGCGCCTGCCCATGGCGAAGCGTTCCGCCTCGACCGCCGATTCGCCGTCGAACTCGATCCGCAGCAGCGCGCGCGACGAGAGACCCGCGATGAACGCGTTGCCCTGCCAGGCCGAAAACAAATTGCCCGAGTAAAACATCAGGCCACCCGGAGAGATTACCGGGGTCCACCAAAGGACCGGTGGCCGGAACTCGGGTCGGGTGTCGTGATCGGGGATCTCGCGGCCGTCGTAGTGGTCGCCGTTGGAAACAACCGGATAACCGTAGTTCTCGCCGCGAACGACCCGGTTCAGCTCGTCACCCCCGCGTGGCCCCATCTCGTGATTCCACAGTCGGCCTTGGTCGTCGAACGCCAGGCCCAGCGGATTGCGATGGCCGAGACTCCAGATCTGTCCGGTCACCCCGCCGCGCTCGGCGAACGGATTGTCCGCCGGCACCGAGCCGTCGTCGTTGAGCCGGACGATTTTGCCGAGGTTTTGCTTCATGTCCTGCGACGGGGTGAATTTCTGGCGTTCCCCCGAAGAGATAAACAGATGACCATCGGGCGAAAAAGCGATCCGATGGCCGTAGTGGCCGCGCCCGCTCACCTTGGGGTCCTGCCGCCAGATCACGG
>JBFGYD010000513.1:0-2110 GCA_041587615.1 Lysobacterales bacterium | reverse complement strand
GGCGCTGCGAAATCCGGTCAGGCACAAGCGTGAAGTCGACGCCTACCGTTTCGTCAAGACCTCGACCGAGACCCGGCTCGGACCGCAGGTGGTGGTCAACACGTTCCCCACCGCCGCCGACGATGCCGCGATCACCGACCAGGAGCAGGCGGTCGTGATTGCGGTGCTGGCCAACGACTCAGATCCCGACGGCGACGCGCTGAACGTCGTTGCGGTCACCCAGCCGGGCGCCGGCAGCGCGGTGCTGAACGCCGATCAGACCGTGACCTATACCCCCAACGCGGGCTTCTTCGGCGCCGATTCGTTCACTTACACGGTCACGGATCCCGGTGGAGGCGAGAGCACCGCCACGGTTTCGGTCACCGTCATCGAGCGACCCCCGGCGCTGGCCGCCGACGATGCCGCCAACACGCTGCGCACCCAGCCGGTCAGCGTGGACGTCCTCGCCAACGACCAGGGCCAGGGACTCACCATCAGCGCCGTCGGCGCCGCTGCCAACGGCTCGACCAGCGTCGACGGCGACCGGGTCGTCTATGCCCCGGAGCGCGCGTTCGTCGGCACCGATACCTTCAGCTACCAGGTCACCGATGATTTCGGGCAGACCGCCGAGGCGCTGGTGACCGTCACGGTCATGCCGTTCAACCAGGCGCCGGTAGCGAGTGACGACAGCGCCGTCACGGCCAAGGAAACCCCCGTCGTGATCGACGTGTTGGCCAACGACTTCGACCCCGACGGCGACCCGCTGACGATCGTGGCGGTCACCGAAACGACGCCGTTCGGACGCGTCGAGATCACCGCCGACAACCAGCTTCTATACATCCCGAATCCCGGCTGGTGGGGCGGGGACGAGATCAGCTACACGATCGACGACGGCTTCGGTGGGCAGGCCAGCGCGCGGGTCGTGGTCGACGTAACCGAGGCACGCTGAAGCCTGAACCGGCACGGCCGGGTCAGTTGCGCGAGTGCGCGCCACGAGAGCGCCGCGGCCGCCGGCAGTAGACTTAGCGTTCGCCTTGGGTTGAGCGCGGCCAGGCTCGAGCCCGGGATCACGACGGTCCACAGCCAGACCGCGCCCCAGGTGGGCGCCAGTGAGTCCAGCCACGGGGTGCAGGCCCACAGGAAATTGGCGGCCAGGATCCAGCCGGCGAAAAAGCGGTTCAGGTCGCGGCGGATGAAGTCGGCAGTTGCCTTCACGGGAGCCTCCGGCTGCTGAAAGGACCTGGACATCATGAAACGGGGTTTTCTCAAAGCGTGAGAACGGCGCTCAAATGGTCGGTTGGCGCGCTGCTCATCGCGCTGCTGGCGCTGCTGGCGCTGTCATGGCTGGCGCCAGGAGTCGTTTACCGCGGCGCGATGGCGTGGGAACGCCGGGCCGCCGGGCTGGAGCTTGGTGCGGTCGGCGTCGACGGTGAGTCCTGGTCCCTGCTGCAGGGCGGCAATAAAGCTGCACCGACCCTGCTGCTGCTGCACGGTTTCGGCGCCGACAAGGACAACTGGGTGCGAATCGCCGGCCATTTGCGCGCCCGCTTTCACCTGATCGTCCCGGATCTGCCCGGTTTTGGTGACAGCGCGCCCGCCGCCGGCGCCGACTACTCGATCGAAGCGCAGGCCGCGCGGGTCGGGCGGCTGCTGGACGCGCTCGGACTCGAGGGGGTTAGCGTCGGCGGCAGCTCGATGGGCGGCTACATCGCGCTGGCGCTGGCCCGCCAGCGTCCCGACCAGATTGAATCGCTCTGGCTGCTGGCTCCCGGTGGGATCGGCGCCGCGCCGCTGAGCGAGATGATCGAACATATCGCCGGCGGCGGCGACAACCCGCTGATCCCGGCCGGCCCGGATGAGTTCGAGCGGACCCTGGACTTCGTGTTCGAACGCCGCCCGTTCATACCGTGGCCGGTGCGGCGTTACCTGGGGCGGCGCCAGGCGGTCGCGCGCGAGCGCTACGAGGCCATTTTCGCGGATCTGCGCTACCGGTCGCGCCCGGCCGAAGCGCTGGCGGCCGGGCTGTTACAGCCAACCCTGATCGTGTGGGGCAGCGAGGATCGCGTGCTGCACCCCGGCGGCGCCGAGCTGTTGGCCGCGGTCATGCCGGGCGCCAGCGTGCGCATCATGC
>JBFGYD010000512.1:0-2112 GCA_041587615.1 Lysobacterales bacterium | reverse complement strand
GGTCAGGAGGTCAGGAAGTGCCTGAGCCACGCCCTTGCCTGGGCCCAGTCGCGGTTCACGCTGGACAGGGACACGCCGAGCGCCTCGGCGGCCTCCTCGCCGCTCAGGCCGGCGAAAAAGCGCAGCTCGACGACGCTGACCCAGCGGGGCTGTTCGTCCCGGAGCAGCTCGAGGCCCTCCTCCATCGCGAGCAGGATCTCCGGCTTGCGGTCGGCCGCGGCCCGCCCTTCGTCGAGAGTGGCGTCGCGCCGGCCGCCGCCGCGCTTCAGGCGGGTGCGGGCGCGGGCGTGGTCGATCGTGATCTGGCGCATCGCGCGGGCGGCGACCCGCAGGAAGTGACGCCGGTCCCCCCACCGAGTCCCGGTGCGCTCGACCAGCTTCAAATACGCCTCGTTGATCAGGGCGGTGGCCGACAGCGTGGCGTCGCCCTTCGCTCCGAGCTGACTGGCGGCCAGACGCTTCAGGTCGTCGTAGACGAGTTGGTAGACCTGAGCGGCGGCGTCCGGATCGTCTCGGCTGCGGTTGAGCAGGGCGGTGATGTCGTCGCTGGGCTGGCTGCTCATCGTCGGTCGAAAAAGGCGTCGCCGTCAGCGTCCAACATTAGCCAGCCCCCATTATCCTTGCAAATCGGTCACGGCGCCGGTCTTGGGAGACGGCATGGGCTGCTATGCTAATCGCTGAGCTTTGACCGGGAGTCCGGACGCCATGGACCTGAGACCAGTACGCGTCGCGCGCACGAAAAGCGCCCTTTGGTTCGTTTTTCTGTCGCTGCCGTTGGTCTTTGTCGCCGCGGCTCAAAACACCGGGGCCATCGCCGGTCGGGTGCTGGATGCCGGCACGGGCCAGCCCTTGCGGGGGGCGCAAATCTCGGTCCAAGGGACCAGCGCGAGGGTCGAGAGCGATAGCGACGGCTATTTTGCGCTCTCCGAGCTGCCGGTAGGGACTTACAAGCTGAAGTGCAGGGCGGCCGGCTACGAGACCCAGGTGCTGCCGGGAATCGAGGTCACGGTCAAGGGCACGGCAAGAGTCGAATGCCGTTTGACGGCGCGCGCACCGGAGCTCGAAGCGGTGGCCGAGGAGGTGCGGCAGCGGCCCTCGATCGCGCCGTCTCTCGCCGCGCCCTCACCCGTTCGGCTCGTGGCGGGGTCGCCGCCGCGACCCCCCGAGCAAGGCGCGCGGTTTGACACCGAGGCCTACGATCCGATCGACGAAAACCCGTTCCACTCGGCGCGTCAGCGGCCGCTGTCGACGCTGTCGATCGACGTCGACACCGCGTCCTATGCCAACGCGCGGCGGTTCATCGAGCAGCAGCACCGGCTGCCCCCGCCGGACGCGGTTCGGATCGAGGAGTTCCTGAACTACTTCGTCTACGACTACCCCGACCCCGGCCCCGAGCATCCGTTTGCGATTGTCACCGAGGTCTCGGCGGCGCCGTGGAACCCGGCCCATCGGCTGGTGCACCTCGGGCTGCAGGGCCGGCGGGTCGCGAGCGGGGACCTGCCGCCGAGCAACCTGGTGTTCCTGCTCGACGTGTCGGGCTCGATGGACCAGCCCAACAAGCTGCCGCTGCTGAAGGCGGCCTTTCGGCTGCTGGTCGGCAGTCTGCGCCAGCGCGACCAGGTCGCGATCGTGGTTTACGCCGGCGCCGCCGGACTGGTGCTGCCGCCGACCACCGGCAGCGAGAAGGACAGAATCCTGCGTACGCTGGATGAGCTGCGCGCGGGCGGTTCGACCGCGGGCGGCGCCGGTTTGGCGCTCGCCTACGACGTTGCGCGCGAAGGCTACGTCGACGGCGGCAACAACCGGGTCATTCTGGCCACGGACGGGGATTTCAACGTCGGCGAATCCAGCAACGCGGCGATGGTCCGGCTGATCGAGGGCAAGCGCGACTCTGGGATCTACCTGAGCGTGCTCGGATTCGGCACCGGCAATTACAAGGACTCCAAAATGGAGGCGCTGGCCGACCGCGGCAACGGCAACGCGGCCTACATCGACTCGATCCTGGAGGCCAAGAAGGTGCTGGTCAGCGAGATCGGTGGCACGCTGCTGACCATCGCCAAGGACGTCAAGATCCTGGTCGAGTTCAACCCGGCGCGGGTCAAGGGCTACCGG
>JBFGYD010000511.1:0-2116 GCA_041587615.1 Lysobacterales bacterium | reverse complement strand
GGCCTATGGTATCGATACGTCCAGGCCGGACATGCGCTACGCGGTCATTGCCCGCTGTCCCTATCTCGACGGCACGGTCAAGGCGGTCGACGATGACGCCGCGCGCAGGGTTCCTGGAGTGCTCGACGTGTTTCCGATCGAGGGCCCCAAACCGGGCGAGCCCTACCACGTCCTGGCCGCCGGGGTGGCGGTCGTGGCGAACTCGACCTGGGCCGCGATTCAGGGCCGCAAAGCGCTCGAGGTACAGTGGGACCGCGGACCGCACGCCGCGGAGAGCACCGAATCGTTCCGCAGCCAGCTCGAAAAGCTGCTCGCCGGCAGCGGCCAGGTGGTCCGCGACGACGGCAATTTCGACCAGGCTCTGGAGGGTGCCTTTCGGATGGTCACGCGCCGCTACGAGGTGCCGTTCGTGTCGCACGCGCCGCTGGAGCCGCAGAACTGCTACGCCCACGTCAAAGACGATTCGGTTCACATCATCGCACCGACTCAGATGCCGGCCGGCGCCTCGCGCACGGTGGCCGCGGAGACCGGTATCGCGCGCGAGAACATCCGCATCGACATGACCCGGGTCGGGGGCGGTTTCGGCCGCCGGCTGACCAACGACTACGTCCGCGAGGCGACCATCATCGCCAAAAAGACCGGCTGGCCGATCAAGCTGCAGTGGACCCGCGAGGACGACATGCGGCACGATTTCTACCGCCCGTCGGGGTTGCACGAGCTGACCGTCGGTCTCGATCGGGAAGGCAGCCCGGTGGCCTGGCGCCACCGCCTGGCCAGCGCCAGCAAGTACTACCGGCGCGAGAACGTGGCGGATGAAGACATGTGGCGCGCGGAACTCTACGCCGACGACTTCCCGGCCGCGATCATCGACAATTTGCGCCTGGAGTATTACGCCGCCAAGTCCGGTATACCGCGAGGATCCTGGCGCGCGCCGGCGCACGCGGCCAATGCGTTTGCAGTCCAAAGCTTCCTGGACGAAGTTGCCCATGCCAGCGACCAGGATCCGCTCGCGTTCCGCCTGCGGCTGTTCGGCGACGAGCGCGAACTCGACTACGGCAACCACGGCGGGCCGACCTTCAACCCGGGGCGGCTGTCGCGGCTGACCCGGTTCGTGGCCGAGCGTATCGGATACGGCGATGATCGACCGGCGGGTCGCGCCGTGGGCCTGGCCGCGCATTTCACGTTCGGTGGCTATGCGGCCCATGCGATCGAGGTCACGGTCGGGGATCGGGGCGAGCTGACCATCGAGCGCATCGTCGCGGCGATCGACTGCGGCTATCCGGTCAACCCGCGCGGGGTGGAGGCCCAACTCGAGGGCGGCACCATCGACGGCCTCAGCACCGCGCTGAATCTTCAAATCACGCTGAAAGACGGCCAGGTGGAGCAGAGTAATTTCCATGACTACCCGCTGCTGCGCATGGCCGGAGTACCGAAGCTGCTCGAAGCGCACGTGTTGCCCTACGGAGATCAGCCGGCCGGGGTCGGAGAAATCCCGCTGCCGCCCGTCGCGCCGGCCCTGACCAACGCGATCTTTGCCGCCAGCGGAATCCGAATACGTCGCCTGCCGATCGCCGACCAGTTGCGTACCGAGTTGGCCTGACGATGCCCGCGACCACCGCACGCGATCCGCAGACCCTGTATCAGCGGGTTATCCTGAAGCACGCGCGCGCACCGGTCGGACTCGATCGTGAGATTCGGACGACCCACCGCGCGGCCGCCGACAACCCGCTGTGTGGCGACGACGTGCGCATCGAACTGGAAGTCGATGGCGAAGTCATCCGAGACGCGGCCTACGGCGGCGAATTCTGCGCGGTTTGCAGCGCGTCGGCGTCGCTGATGTGCGGGCACCTCCCCGGCATGCCGGTGGCCACGTTCGATTCGTTTTCGAAGGCCTTGCTCGACCGCCTGGACGGGCGGCCGCGCACCGACGAGTTGCCCGGCGATCTCGAGGCCCTGCTCGAGGTGCGCCAGTTCCCGGTGCGGGTCAAATGCGCGGCCTTGCCGTGGCAGGCCGCGCGCGCGGCAATGAGGTCGGATGCCTAGCCTGGATATTGCACGAGTTGCCGGAATTGTCGGCGAATTCCACGAGTGGAGCTTGGCCGATCGTCCGCCGGGG
>JBFGYD010000510.1:0-2117 GCA_041587615.1 Lysobacterales bacterium | reverse complement strand
TAGCCGTTGGCCTTGGGGATTGCGATGTAGTCTTTGAAGCGTCCGCTGCGGGGCTTGTACAAGTTGTGGACCACTCCGAGCGCTTGATAGCAATGTCTGACCCGGTCCACCACGATCCGAAACCCGAGCACGTCCAAAGTGTCGCGGAACGAACCGGTCTTGGATTTCATCTTGCGGTAGATGCTGAACGGGGTCTTGACCCGACCCTCGACGCGGCCGCGGATGCCGGCGGCTTCGAGGCGGGCCTCGAGCGCGGCTTTGATCGTGTTCAGCCTCTGCTGGTTGCGGCCCTCGGCCAGCCTCACCTGTTGGCTCAACGCCCGGTAACGCATCGGGTGAAGGTGCTTGAAGCCGAGATCCTGCAGTTCGCGCTTGACCCCGTCCATCCCCAGCCGGTGCGCGATCGGGGCGTAGACGTCCAGCGTTTCGCGCGCGATCCGGCGGCGGGCTTCGTCCGGCATCGCGGTCAGCGTGCGCATGTTGTGCAGCCGATCGGCCAGCTTGATCAGGATCACGCGAATGTCGTCGGACATCGCCAGCAGCATCTTGCGAAAACTCTCCGCGGCTGCCTGCTGGGCGCTGGCGAACTGCACCCGGTCCAGCTTGGTGACGCCGTCCACCAGCTTGCCGACAACCTCGCCGAAGCGCTCGACGACCTCTTCCTTGGTCAGCAGCGTGTCCTCGATCGTGTCGTGGAGCAGGGCCGCGATGATGGCCTCCTGGTCCAGATTCATGCTGGCCAGGATTTTGGCCACCGCCAGCGGATGATGGATGAAGGCCTCGCCGGTCTTGCGGGTTTGCCCCTCGTGGGCTTCGGCGCCAAACTGAAACGCTTGGCGGATTTTCTTGATGTGTCGGCGGGGCAGGTAGCGGAGCGAGCGCCTCAGCCCGCGAAAAGCGTTAAGCAGGTCGGGTTCGGGGGCGGGGGCGGTGAGGGCCTTGTCCATCTTGCATTGGCGTTAGCCTTCCAGTGCCTCGCGTGCGGCTTCGGCGATCGCCTCCTGGTCCAGCAATTCCTGTTCGCGGCGTTCCAGTTCCTCGAGCGTTCGCGCGTTGATCTCGCCCTCGGCGATCTCGCGCAGCGCGACCACGGTAGGCTTGTCGTTTTCCCACTCCACCAGCGGATCAGCGCCGTTGGCGATTTGGCGAGCGCGGCGGGTTGCCATCAACACCAGCTCAAAACGGTTGTCTACGCGCTCGAGACAATCTTCCACGGTAATCCTAGCCATTGTCTTGGTATCGCTCCAATTTCGAAGTATCCAACAGCCGAGTGTACCGGCTGTCGGCTCAGTCGGCCAGCAGTTCTTCGAGCAGTTTTCGGAGCCGGCTCTGCTGCCGCGCGCTGCTCAGACGCGCGCTCCGAACCACCGATATGAGGTCCTCGAGCGCGGTTTCAAAGTCGTCGTTGACCACCAGGTAGTCGAATTCACGGTGGTGGCTCATTTCGGCAACCGCGGCGGCCAACCGCCGCGCGATCACCGTCGGGGAATCCTGCGCTCGCCGTTTGAGCCGTTCGGCCAGCGCCGCGCGCGAGGGGGGGACGATGAAAACGCTGATCGCTTCAGGCATCAATGCCTTGATCTGGCGCGCGCCCTGCCAGTCGATCTCGGTGACCACGTCGTACCCGCGGTCCAATTGCTCGATCACCCCCGCCTTCGCGGTGCCGTAGCCGTGGCCGTGAACGGTGGCGTGCTCCAGAAACTGATCCGCTTCGACCATTCGCTGATAGATCTCGGGGCTGACGAAATGATAGTGCTCCCCGTCGCGCTCGTCCGGACGCGGTGACCGGGTGGTGTGAGAGATCGACAGCGCCAGGCTCGAAGCGCGGCGCAGCAGGGCCGCGACCAGGCTGGTCTTGCCGGCTCCGGAGGGCGCGGCGATGACGAACACGCCGTTAGCCCGCCTGCTGCGTGAGTCGCGCTCGGCGTTGTTCATTGGCGGACTAGGCGGCTCACTCAATATTCTGGACCTGCTCTCGCATCTGTTCGATCAGCACCTTCAGATCGACCGACGCCTGGGTGGTGCGGGCATCGATCGACTTGGCCCCCAGGGTGTTGGCCTCGCGGTGAAGCTCCTGCATCAGGAAATCGAGGCGGCGGCCGACCGGCTTGTCGCTG
>JBFGYD010000509.1:0-2120 GCA_041587615.1 Lysobacterales bacterium | reverse complement strand
CCTTGGTTGCCCACGCGACTCGCGACGCGGTGGCCAGATGAGGCACGACTTGTTCCAGCAGCTTCGGAAAGCCGTGGCTGGGGGGCGCCAGCAGGACGGTCTCGGCCGCCCCCACGGCGGCCGCCAAGTCGGGCTCGACGATCAGCTCGTCGGGAAATGCGAAGCCGGGCAGATAGGCGGCGTTCTCACGCTCGCGCGCCATCGCGGCGACCCGCTGCGGATCGCGCCCCCAAAGCCGGGTTTCGTTGCCGCAGCGCACCGCCTGCAGGGCCAGTGCCGTTCCCCAGGAGCCGGCCCCCAAGATGGAGATGCGCATCGCCGCTAGCCCGGACGTCCGGACTGATCAGGCGTTGCCGGCTTCGGCCGCCTCGACCCGCTTGCGTATCTGGTCGGCGTAGAGTTGGTCGAAATTTACCGGCTGCAGCAGCAGCGGCTGGAAGCCGCCGTGCAACACCAGGTCTGAAATCTGCTGGCGTGCGTACGGAAACAGGATCGTCGGGCAATAGGCGCCGAGCGTGGTCTGGAGCTGGTCCTGCTCGAAGCCGGCCAGCCCAAATACGCCGGCCTGCTGGACCTCGGCCAGATAGGCGGTCTTCTCGCCCAGCTTGCAGGTCACGGTAACGGTCAGCACCACCTCGTACAGTTGCTCGCCGATCGACTGCACGCGTTGCTGCAGATTCAGCTTCAGTTCCGGCTCGCCGCGCTCCTGATAGATTCCGGGCGCGCCGGGGGATTCGAAGGACACGTCCTTCAGATAAATCTTTTGGACCGAGAACTTGGCCTGCTGGGGCTCGTCGGCAGCCGGCCCGGCCGGGGTCGCCTCGGGGGTTTCACTTTCAGCCATGGGATGAATTTCCTGGAATTGTAGTGATTTGATCTGTTCGATTATTTCATGCGCGCAACCGCGGCCGCAAACCAGGACACTGCCCTGGCTATTTGGCGCGAGTCACCGGCAACTGTTCTCCGATCCACGCCTGAAGTCCGCCCTGCAGCCAGTGCACCCGGGTGAAACCGGCCTTGACCAGTTTGCGGCATACTTGCTGCGAGGTGACTCCGTTCTTGCAGTACACCGCCACCGGCTTGTCGCGCCAGTTCAGAAACGGTTTCGCCTGCGGGTCGACGTGGGACGGCAAATAATGCCGCGCGTTCACGATGTGGCCGCGATCGAACTCGGCCTGCGCGTTGACGTCGATCAGCTCGGAACCCGAGTTGATCAGCCGGGTCAACTGCGCCGGAGACAGCGCGCTGAAGCCGCGAAAGCGCCTGGCCAACTCGGTATAGACCAGCGCAATCACCAGGCCGATGAAAATCAAGCTCATCAGCGGGTGGTTGCCGATAAACTCAGGTAGTCTCTCGAGCATTGGATTCGTTCCAGCGGGTCCGCGACAGGTTCATATGTAGGCAATTGAAGCGGAATCAAGTCATAGCGGCAAGCCGCCGGGCATGGGCGGCGCTTTGTCTGGGTCTGTTGCTGGCCTGCGGCTGGCGGCTTGGGCACGCCCAGGAGCCGGCCGAAGTCGAGCGCCAGCTGGCCGCGATTCGACAGCAGATCGAAGCCCTCGAGCAGGAACTCTCCCGCGACACCGGCGCGCGCGATGAGCTGATCCGCGACCTGCGAGCGGTGGAAACCGAGATTGGCCGGCTCGCCGGCGAGCTACGGCGCCTCGACGCCGAACTGGCACGCCAGCGACAGGACCTGGACGAGCTGACTCGGCGGGAACTCGAACACGAGGGCGATCTGGAGCGTCAGCGCGATGCCCTAGCCGCTCATCTTCGCACCGCGTACGCGATCGGCCGCCAGCCGGCCCTGAAGCTGCTGCTCAACCTCGAGGATGTCCGCGCCGTCGGCCGGACACTGGCCTACTTCCGCTTTTACAGCCAGGCCCGCGTCGACATGATCGAGGCGCTACGCGATAGCCTCGCGCAGCTTGCCACCGTGCGTGTGCAGAAGGCGGCGGCGAGCGAGCGGATCGCCGCCGCTCGCCGGCGTCTCGGCGCCGAACGGACCGAGAAGGCGGCGCAAATGGAGCGGCGCCGGCAGTTGCTGGACGTCATCGACGCGAGGCTCGCCGGGCGCGAGCGAGAGCTGGACCGGCTCGGCCGCGACCGCGAGCGCCTGG
>JBFGYD010000508.1:0-2151 GCA_041587615.1 Lysobacterales bacterium | reverse complement strand
CTTGGCCGGCAGGCGTCGCCCGTCGGCGCCGAACAGCGCAAATTTGTACAGCGACTCGGGCGCGACCCCGGGGACGAAGATTTCCCAGACGCCGCAGTCCGGGTGGTGGCGCAGCGGGTGCACCCGAGTGTCCCAGCCGTTGAAATCGCCGACCACCGAGACCTGGCGTGCGTTGGGCGCCCATAC
Source organism: Lysobacterales bacterium (assembly GCA_041587615.1). Taxonomy (GTDB): domain Bacteria; phylum Pseudomonadota; class Gammaproteobacteria; order Xanthomonadales; family SZUA-38; genus JBFGYD01. The sequence continues at coordinate 1,965 of JBFGYD010000508.1, read as the reverse complement.
CGCGAAGCGCACGCCGGTGACCCCGTCGATCAGCAGCCGGTGCGCGCCGAGCTTTTCGTAAGAGCGCAGGTGATCGCCCTGGGCGAGCAGATGCAGGTCGAGCGAGCCGAAGGTGGAGCCGAACCGGTACGGGTCCTCGATCACGTCCCGCCGGCCGCCGGGGCGGTCAACGCGCAGCAGATACGGAAACGGCGCCTTGCGCCGACCCAGCGTGCCGGCGAAGTAGCCCTCATCGTGCAGCCGGTCCAGCCTCGCGACGCAGCGGCCGCCTTCGCGCTCGAGCACCGCCACGGCGTCGGCGCCGGGAATGAAGCAGCGCACCAGCAGCACTCCGCCGGGGCCCTGGTTGTGCATTCCGCGCAGCGCGAACGGATCCTTTTCTTCGCCCCGGAGGGTGGCCAGAAGCGCCTTGGAACTCTGCTCCTCGGCAATATCCGATTTGTGCGGTGGCTGCTCCATTTGTCCTTCAATACCGTTTCGCGGTGATGCTACAGTGCGCCCGACTTTAACCGATTACGGCCCGTCGGGAGCGGAGCGTGAAGCGGATCGGAGTTGAATACGTATGAAGCGTCTGAACGAGAAACGGCTGATCGACGCGGTGGCGCGGCTGCTGGCGCTTGCCCGCGAGCGGTGGCCGCGGACCCCGCCGCTGTCCCGGCTCGACTTTCGCTTCCCGCGCACCGGCAAGGCCGTCGGCAAGGTGTTCCTGCGACCGGACGGGACGATCACGTTTCAGGTCACGCGCGAGGCGATGGCACGCTGGCCTGAGGAAACGCTGGCCGAGACCCTGCCGCACGAGGTCGCCCACCTGGTTTGCCGCGCCGAGTTTCCCGGCGCCCGGCCGCACGGACGGCGCTGGCGGGAAATCTGCCGCGCCCTCGGAGGTTCCGGCGAGCGCTCCCACGGTCACCCGGCGAGCGCGGCGCGCCGCTGTCGCCGGTATCTTTATCAAACGGCCTGCGGGGAGCAGTTCTGGCTCGGCCCGGTGCGTCATCGTCGGGCCCAGCGCGGCACCGTGTACTATCACCGCGGCCGAAGCCTGAGCTACGCCCGGCGGCAGCGGTTCGAATAGCGGTTCAGGGCACCCGCGCGCGGGCGATCGTGTTGGCGTCGGTGCCGAACCACAGCGTCCGGGTCGGCGCGTGGAAGACCATGTGGCGCGCGGTCAGGCCACCGCTTTCGAGCGGCGTGACCGAGAAAAAATCTTCACTTTCAGGGTCGAACCCGACCAGCCGGCTGCTGGCGTTTGGCGATTCCACGAACCACAGCCGGTCCCGGTCGTCGACCCCCATCGCGTAGGGCAGGGCCCGCTCGCCGCCGGGGGCGAGCCATTCCCGGACCTCGCCGGTTGCAGGATCCAAGCGCCCCAGATAGCCGCGCGCATAGTCGACGTACCAGACGATGTCGTCGGACGTGATCGCCAGCCGCCGGGGCCGGGTGTTGGTCGCCGGCAGCGGGTATTCCTTCATGGCCATTCGTTCGGGGTCCACGACGCCGAGGGCGTTCCTGCCGAACAGCGCAGCCCACGGGCGGTTGGAGGAGTCCATGACGATACCGTAGGGTCGCGACCTGTCGGCGGCGACCGGCACGAACCCGATTTCGCCGCTTTCGACCGCCAGTTTGCCCACCGCGTTGGAGTTTTGCGCGGTGAACCAGAGGTCGCCGTTTTGCTCCCAAATCAGGGTGTGCGGATCGGTCACCTTCGGGTCGGGCATCGGGTACTTGACGATGTCGCCGCTGTCGGGGTCCAGCCGGCCGACGTGGGACGCGCGATTGCCGGCGTACCAGACCTGGTCTTCGCGGTCGATGATCAGGTTGTGCGGATGGGTGCCCGGGTCCAGCCGATAACGTTTGAACGCGCCGGTCTCGGGCTCAAGGTAGGCCAGGTAGTTGCCGGCCTGGCCGCAGAACCAGACCCGGCCGTGGCCGTCCAGGTACGGGTCGCGCGGGCGGGTGCGCTCGGCG
>JBFGYD010000507.1:0-2162 GCA_041587615.1 Lysobacterales bacterium | reverse complement strand
GTCGATCGCGCCGGCGTTCTTTAGCGAAAGGATCTTATCCGGCGAGTAATCGTCCGCGACCGCAATAACCGGCAGGTCCTTGCCGCTGCGGGTGACCGCGTCGGCGACCGCGTCCACGCCTAGTTCGGGATGCTCGGAGTTGATCAGCACGATGTCGAGCGGCTTGCGCTCCAGCGCGGCCTGCACCTCATCGATGTCTTGGGCGCTGGACGGACGCGCGGCGATGCCGGCGTTACGCAGCGTGCTCAGCAGGTACTCGGCGTCCTCTAGCGACTTTTCAATCACCAACAGCCGCAGCACATCGTCCGCCATCAGGTTCAGTTCCCTTTGTTGTCTTGTGCGAGTAATTCTTGCCTTTCAGCGGCGCGCCCTTCGGGAGAGCGCAGGGTCGCCAACGACAGTGTTGTGACCTTGGGCGTTATCTGCCAGCCCCTCTGCCAGTGGAGTTTCCAGCTGCATTCTAACTGTATTTGACCGCCACGAGCCGCAGTTTACATGGTTCCGAGTCGCCGCGCGGCTGCTTTGTTTTTGGCCATGGGCCTTTCGCGTTATCATGCGGGTCTTTTGCAATTTTGCCAATGTTCGCGCCAACCGTTACGTCAGCGCGCCGGCAGATGCCCCCATTGCAAAACGCCGGGGCGAATTCCAACGGAGTGACCGATGGCCAGCTACAGTACTAATGAATTCAGGTCGGGACTGAAGATCATGCTCGACGGCGACCCGTACAACATCGTCGAAAACGAGTTCGTCAAACCCGGCAAGGGTCAGGCCTTCAACCGGGTCAGGGTGCGCAACCTGAAAACCGGGCGCGTGATCGAAAAGACCTTCAAGTCCGGGGAGTCGGTCGAGGCGGCCGACGTGTTCGAGCAGCAGATGCAATACCTGTACGCCGACGGCCAGTTCTGGCATTTCATGGAACCGTCGACTTTTGAGCAGCTCGCGGCCGACGAGACCGCTGTCGGCGAAGCGGCCAAGTGGCTGAAAGACGGAGACGTTTGCGTGATCCGACTGTGGAACGGCGTGCCCCTGTCGGTCGATCCGCCCAATTTTGTCGAACTCAAGATCACCGAAACCGACCCCGGGGTACGCGGCGACACGTCGGGCGGCGGGACCAAGCCGGCGACCCTGGAAACCGGGGCGGTGGTCAAGGTGCCGCTGTTCGTCAACGCCGACGAGGTCATCAAGGTCGATACGCGCTCGGGGGAGTACGTATCCAGGGTCAAGTAGTGAATCCGGCGGCGGTCCAGGACTGGCGGCCCACCGCCAGCGGGCCGATGCGGCGCCTGCGGGCCGAGGTCAACCGCCTGATCCGCGAATTCTTCCTGGCCCGCGGGGTGCTCGAGGTCGAGACCCCGCTGTGTTCCTCTTACGCCAATCCGGACCCCGCGATCGACAGCGTGCGGCTCGCCGACGGCGCCTACCTGCGAACCTCACCGGAGTTTGCGCACAAGCGCCTGCTGGCTGCCGGCGCCGGCCCGATTTACGAACTCGGACGGGTCTTTCGGGCCGGCGAGAGCGGATCTCACCACAACCCCGAGTTCTCACTGCTGGAATGGTACCGGCCCGGCTTCGACCAGCAGGCCCTGATGGCCGAGGCGGTCGAGCTGATCGAGATGCTGTTTCGAGCCCGGGACACCGCGGTCGAGTCGATGGCCGTCAGCTTTGCCGAGGCGGTGGAGCGGGCCTGCGGCATCGATCCGCTGGTCGCCCGCGACGACGAAGTGGCCGCGGTCGCCCGCCGGATCGCCGGCGCCGAGGGCGACCTGAGCCGCCGCGAGAGCCTCGATCTACTGCTCTCGCTCGGGGTCGCAACGTCGTTTCCGACCGCTCGCGTGACCTGCGTGTACGACTTCCCGGCGTGCCAGGCGGCGCTCGCGCGGATTTCCGAAGCGGATCCACGGGTGGCGCACCGGTTCGAGATTTTCTGCGGCCCGATTGAGGTTGCCAACGGCTACGATGAGTTGTGCGACGCGGTCGAGCTGGAGGCCCGCCTGGCGGCGGACAACGCGCGGCGCGCCGCCTCAGGAAGGCCGGAGATGGCACCCGATCCGCGCCTGCTCGCGGCCGCCCGCGCCGGGATCGATTCGTGCGCCGGAATTGCGCTCGGTGTGGACCGGTTGCTGATGGCGTTGGGCGGCTGCGCGGACATCGCCGAGGTCATC
>JBFGYD010000506.1:0-2170 GCA_041587615.1 Lysobacterales bacterium | reverse complement strand
CTTAACGACTGCCCGTCGCCGGCGCCGGCTCATAGAGAAAATAACGCCCGGCGGCGTTGACCTGGCCGGCCTGCCTGGAACCGCCGAGCACCAGCAGGCGGTCGTCGACTTCTACCGCGACGATACCGTGCAGCGCGATCGGCAGGTCGGGCCCGCGCACGAACGCATTGCGGCTGGGAGCAAACACCTCGAAGCTGTCCAGGGTCAGACCCTGTCCGGCGCTGAGGACTTCTCCGCCCACCGCCATGATCTGGCCCTGGACCACGGCGGCGCCGAAGCCCGAGCGCTGCATGGTCATGTTCGGCGCGCCGCGCCAGGTCTCGGCGACCGGGTCGAAGACCTCGACGGTGACCGTGGCGCCGGTCTGATTGCTGCGTCCGCCGAGCAGCCACAGTTCATTGCCGAACACGACCGAGCTCGAATGGTCTCGCGCGTTGTCGGCCGGTCGCGGCAGAAAGGTATAGCTGTCGGTCGCCGGATCGTAGCGCTGGGGCACGAAACCGGTCCCCCCGATCAGGTAGACGTGATCGCCTAGGCTCAGCGCGACGTTGGCCGCGGCCTTGGGTTGGCTCATGTCGCTCAAGCGGCGCCACTGCCGGGTCACCGGGTTGTACACGAACACCGAGGCGGTCAGCGAGAACGACGAATCGGCGTAGCCGCCGAAAACGTAGATTTCGCCCTCGTGGGCGACCGCCATGTGGTGGTTCTTGCCCTCGGGCATGTTCGGATGCGCGGTCCATTGGTCGGTAGTCAGGTCGTAGGATTCGAGCACGTTGGGCCCGCCGAAGCCCCCCGACAGATAGACGATGCCGTCGAGCACCGCGGCCGTGACCTCGCTTCGGGGCGTCGGCGAAGGGGCGATCTCGCGCCAGATTCCGGCAGTCAGAGGCGCGCTCGGGAAGTCTTGACAATCGACGCCATCCAATAGGGTGAGACGAACCGGATCGAGCGCGCCGGCGCCGAAGCCCGGCAGCAGGGACTCGTATTCGAGCCGCGCCAGGTTGCACTCGAGCAGGTCGAATATCACCGTCCCCCACGGCGTCAAGGTGACCGCGTCGGGGTCGAAGTCCTCACCGAATGCCGGTCCGGTGACCAGGAAAACGTCGCTGAATACGATCCGATCGCCGGTCCGCTCGCCGACCCCGGTCAGCCAGGCGGGGTTGCCGTTTTCGTCGTAGGTGAACCAGTACAGGTTGACCCGACCGTCGCCCAGCTCCTCCAGGAACCAGCCCTCGCCATTGTGCGACGGATCGAACCATGCGCTGGAGACCGGCCGCAGCTCCACGCCCTTGCGGGCCGGCTGGGTGCAGGGGGCATCCGCGATTCCAGTCAGCCTGACGACGCTGCGCTCGGCGGCGCCGAACTCGGCCGGGCCGGCGTAGCTGAGCGAGCCCGAATCGCAGTCCCCGAAGCTGAACTCGAGCGTCCCCCAATCGGCCGCAACCAGCGCGTCGGGATCGAACTGGGGACCGAACATGGGGCCGGAGAACTGCTGCAGGTTTTCGAAGCTGACCCGGTCACCGTCGACCATGCCGCTGCCGACCAGCCAGGCCTGCCCGGACGTGCCCTTCGCCGCCGGTGGATAGGTGAACCAGGCGACGAACGACGTGCCGTCATCGAGGATCTGCAGCACCCAGCCCTCACCCGAGCGCTCCGGGTCGAACCAGCTCCCGGTGAAGCGGCCGTCGACGGTCACGTCCTGGGACCAACCGGTTGCCGCCACCAACGCGAGAACGCACGCGAAGCGGCGCTTTGACCCAACCATACATCCTCCACGAAATGCTTCGTATCAGAGTAATGTAGCGGCCGGCGTATCGCAACGCCGCGGACCGTGCTGCGCGGCCTCAGTTTGAATCCAGCTCCAGCCGCTCGACCTTCTGAAAGCCGCGCGGCAGCTTGCGGCCGCGCTGGGCCCGCTCGCCCAGGTAGTGTTCCAAATCGCCCCACTTCAGCCGCAGATAGCGCTGTCCGGCCCACACCAGCAGTTGGCCGCCTTCCGGCACCACCGCCACCGCAACGACTTCCTCGTCGCCGCCCTTGAGCCGCTTGGCCGGCACGTTGATGATCTTGTTGCCCTTGCCGCGCGAGAGTTCCGGCAGCTCGCCCAGCGGCAGCACCAGCAGATAGCCGGCCGAGGTCGCGGCCGCGACCCGATCGCTCTCGCGGTCTG
>JBFGYD010000505.1:0-2191 GCA_041587615.1 Lysobacterales bacterium | reverse complement strand
CGGTCGCGATCTGAAACTCGGGCGAAACAAGGCCCTGGCTTTCGATCAAGCCCGGCTGGGCGTAGTCCGGCTTGAAGAAGTTGAATACCGACGGCGAGCGCAGCGCGGCCTGGCCGAAGAAACCCTCCGGTCGATAAAGGGCGCCGGGCCAGCAGCAGTCCGGATCGGCCACGAACGCCGGGTTGATCTGAGCGTCGTAGACCCGGTAGAACTGGGTCAGTTGGAGCAGCGGCTCGCGCAGCTTGCCTGTTTTTCCGGTTTGGTAGATGTCCAGCGCCTCGTCGTCGGTCAGGATCGTCTTCAACATCTGGCCGAGGTCGCCACGCACGCCGCTGCCGTTGTCGTCGAAGGCCGCGGCGACGCGCGCGACGTAAGCCGGGCTCGGGTTGCTGGTCACGAAGCGCTGGATCAGGCGCAGGGCCAGGAACGGACCGACGTTGGGGTGGGCGAACAGCGTGTCGAGCGCCATTTCGAGGTCCTGCTCGGCGGTCTGGCCGGCCGGCAGCACGACGTCGCCGACGATGGTCTTGGCGCTGGTGACGTGATAATCCGCCGGCTGATCCGGGTTGGGATCAGTGACCAGGCACGGCTCCATCGGCTGCAGCCAGTTGCGCTCCGGCCAGCGCCACTCCCACGGCTCGCAGTCGCCGTCACCGCCGTCGGCGCCGGCGAAGTTCCAGCCGGTGAACGCCTCGGCCAGTCCGACGATGTGGGTCTGGTCGTACGTCGGGATGGTCTGAGACTGGGGGTCGAGCCGGGGGCTGCCATCGGGGTTGAGTTCGATGAGCCCGATCGATAAAAGCTGCATGATCTCGCGCGCGTAGTTCTCGTCCGGCTCGATCCCGGCCACCGGATCCCGGGTGCTCTTGAACATGCTCAGGTAATGTCCCATGACCGGGGTCAAAGTCACGTCCTCGAGCAGGTCTCGGTAATTGCCGAACGCGTGCTGTAACAGCAGGTCGTAATACGCCGCGAGTGCCAAGGGCTGGCCCTCGAGGTCGCCGTTGACGTCCGAGACGACCAGGATCTGCGACAGCGCGAACGCCATCCGCTGGCGGAGCTGATCCGGGGCGGTGAACGCGACCTCCCACCAAACGAGCTGGCGCTGGTTCTGGCCGAATTCCGTGCCGTACGCCTCCAGCCGAGGTCGGTGCCAGGTCGCCGGCAGCGCCACCTGTTCGTCGATCCAGGCGCTGAAGCCGATCGCGTTGACCCGGGCGATGTCCGCCGGCAGGGCGCCGAAGGTGGCGCGCTGCAGGAACGCCGCCGCATCGCCGTCGTCGTCGGGCTGGTTGCGAACCTCGAAGCTCTGGCGAAAAATCAGCCCGCCCGGCTGCGCCGCCGCGCCGAAAGCCAGCAACTGAGTGCCGATCAAGAAGCCTAAGATCCGGCTGTATTTCGTGTTCATCCTGCGGCCACGCCCCTGTTCTCGGAGAGCCAAACGCCTTGCGCTATCATCGCCAGATATTTGAACACGGGGAGCGTTAGAAAAAAGTGATTACAGGCTCCGCCACCGGACCGGTCGTCGGCCGATTGCCGCCGCCCGGTCTAGTACTTGCCGTGCTCCTGGCCCTGTTCGTCGGCGATGTCGGCGCGCAAACCACGATCGAGTTGGCTCCGACCAGCGACACGTCCCTGTTCGAAGAGGGCCCGCTGGCCAACGGCGCCGGCGATCATCTGTTCACCGGCACCATCGCGATCGGCCCGCGTCGCCGGGCGCTGGTCCGGTTCGATTTCTCGGCGATTCCCGCGGGCGCCGTCATCGACTCAGCCGAGCTGGTCATGAACATGTCGCGGACCATTTCGGGCACGCTGACCGTTCGCCTGCACCGGCTCACGGCCGACTGGGCGGAGGGCGCGGCCGACGCGCCGGGACAGGAGGGAATCGGCGCTCCGGCCCAGCCCGGCGACGCCGCCTGGGACGAACGGCAAACGGGGATCGCCGCGTGGGTCGCGCCCGGCGGCGATTTCGACCCCGTCGAAAGCGCTCGCACCGGCGTCCGAGACCTGGGCTCGTATCGCTGGTCGTCGCCGGGGATGGCGGCCGACGTGCAGCGCTGGGTGGACGTGCCCGGCTCGAATTTCGGCTGGATCGTGATCGGCAACGAGGCGGCCGGCTTCGGCACCGCGAAGCGCTTCGACAGCCGAGAAAACCCGAATCCGGCGAACCGCCCCCGGCTGAGCTTGACCT
>JBFGYD010000504.1:0-2202 GCA_041587615.1 Lysobacterales bacterium | reverse complement strand
TCTCTCCTTCCTCCAGCCCGGAGACGATCTCCACGGCGGCCAACGAGCGGGCGCCGACTTCGATCGGGCGTCGCCGGGCCACCTGATCGGGGCCGAGCACGTACGCGACTCGACCACCCCCGGTGTCGAGGAACTGGCCGCGCGGTAGCACCAGCACGTCCGGCTTTTCTTCCATCAGAATCCGGGCGGTCAAACGCTGGTTCTGGCGCAGCCCCGGCGGCATCTCGTCCGAGAAACGGATGCGAGTCGTCACCTGGTTCTGGATGATCTCGGGCGAGACCGCGACCAGGGCCGCCGGATAGTCGACCCCGCCGCTATTGACTTCCGCCGCCATGCCGAGGCCTAAGTCGTCGGCGTAGCTCTCCGGCACCTGGGCCTCGATTTCGAACACCGACAGATCTACTACCGCCATCACCGGCTGATTGCGCACGACCGCCGACTTCTGGTCGACCAGCAGGTTGCCGACGATGCCGCTGACCGGCGAGCGCATTTGCAGGTCGGCCACCTGGCGCTCCAGGTCGGCGACGGTCAGTTCCTGGCGCTCGATCTGCAATTCCCGGGTCTTCAACTCGAAATTGAGCCGTTCTTCGTCCAGCTTGGCGTCGGCGACCGCGTGCTCGTGGGCCAAGCGCGCATTGAGCAGATCGTCGGTCGCCTTCTCAAAATCGATCGCGGAGATCGCGTTGATCGCGTGCCCCTGCTCGGCGCGGCGCTTTTCCCGTTCCGCCGCGGTCAGCGTCACCTGGGCCAAGTCGACATTCTTGCGGTTGTCCAGGGTTTTTTGGCGGGCCTCGATACGCTGGCGCTCGAGTTCCACTCGCAGCTGCTCCAGGCTGGCTCGCTCCTGGTCCAGCCGGTTTCCGAGTTCGGGGCTTTCGACGCGCGCCAGCACCTGGCCCTGCTCGACCCGGGCACCGGCCTCGACCTCGAGCGTGATGGTCCCGGCGGCGGCGGCAAACAGCGTCGGGCTGACCGCCGCAACCACGCGCCCTTGGACCGACACGTCGCGCACCAGATCGCCGCGGGTGGCTGTCGCCAGGCGCAGGCGTTCGAGCGGGACGCTGACGCTGGAGCCGGCCCAGCGCTGGACTTTCGGCGTGACCCACCAGGCCAGTAGTCCGATCGTGACCAAGGCGATCGCCGCCGCCAGCCACCGCCGGCCGTGACCGCGGGGCTCCAGCACCACGTCTTGGGCAGAGGTATCGGCGATTTTCAACTGAGGCACTCCAAGCATTACCGTGATAGACGCTGTCAACCCCTGGGAGGTTACATTGCCGCGTCGCCGTAGCGCATACCTCGCGCGGCACGGGTACTGGTTGTTTGGACGAAGTGAGAGCGGATTTGGTTTAGGTCGCCGACCCGAATCCGGTCCGACGGGCGTCCCTTGGCCGCATCGCGACGCATGGCTCAAATGCGGCGATGGATGGCCGTGCAATCGGCCCCGTGCCGACTATGCTTGAACTCAGAGGGGCCAAAATCGGATGCGCCGGGCGAATCCCGGTAGACCACCGGTGATGGCCGAATTGGCAGACGGAGATCGGGCTGATCGGCCCGAAACCCGACCGGCAGAGGGCGGTCCGCGATGAATCGGAATCGATGGTTTTCCCGTGGGTGGTGCGTTTTCCTGGCGGCGTTGCTGTACGTCGCGCCGAGCCTTGCCGGCGAAGAAGCCGTCGGCGTTGAGGGCGTATTCACCGAATTCATGGTCGAGCACGAAGGCGAGGACATCGTCGCGGTGCACTTCAGCGTCGGAGAGACCCGGGTGGTGGCCGACGCGGAGACTTCGATATTCATCGATGGGCCGGGCTTTCCAGCCGTGCTGTTGAGCCTGGCCGAATTCAGCGCGCTGGCCGAGAACCACGACCTGTCCGGGGCCGTCGACGGGGTCTCCGGCGAAGAGGTGCTGTTTGCCCGCACGATCGCGATCGATCCGCCGGACATCCCGGATGAACCGGTTAGCGTGAGCGGTTCGTTCACCGATTTCGAGTTCGTGTTCTCGGGCGACGATCTGGTGGCGGCGCACTTTCTGGTCGGCGACGTAGAGGTCAAGGCCACCGAGGAGACCCGCATCGTCAGACCGTTCGCTCAGGGGCACGTGCTGGTTTCGATCGAGGCCTTCGCCGAGTTGGCGACCACCCTGCCCCTTTCTGGCACCGTGACCGGCGCGCATGACGGCGCGCTGCTGCACGCGGCCGCGATCCT
>JBFGYD010000503.1:0-2203 GCA_041587615.1 Lysobacterales bacterium | reverse complement strand
GCGCGGCAATCCCGGTCACTTTCGAGAGTACACGCGCAGCGAGCTTTCGACCTACGTGAGAGCAGCCGGTTTCGAGCTGGTGAGCTTCCGTTACGGCAATTACTTCGACTACCGCTATGCCGATCACCTCGACCACCAAGTGCACGAACGGCCGCTGTGGGCATGGGTGAATCGGTTCTATTCGGTTGTCCCGGGCAGCTTCAAGCCGGGGATGACGTTCGTTCTTCGCGCGCCTTGAAGCGGAGCGGCCGGCCGCCACGCGTCAGCCGGACTTTGCTTCGGCACAACCGACGCACAGGGTCGCCGCCGGTTCCACCTCGAGGCGGGCGAAAGCGATCTCTTCGTCGCATTCGCGGCAGCGACCGAACTCGCCCGCCTCGATCCGGCGCAGCGCGGCCGCGATTCGCGTCAGCTCGAGGCCTCTTCGCCGATCGGTGGCGACCGCCATGGCTTGCTGCTGCAGGGCATCCATCCGCGACAGGCGGCCGACCCGCGCCTGGTCCAGTTCAACGGTCGCCGCCGCGGCCTTGCCGGATTCGTCGACTTCCAGCAGTTCGGCGCGACGCGCCAGTAGCAGGCGCTCGAAGTGTCGTTCCATTTCGCGATTCATGTCTAACGCCCACCATGGCCGAACCGCCAGCGCGTCAACCGCACCGGCTCATCGAGATCGAGGCGCGCCGGCTCACGCTGAGCAACTCAGGCAACGCGGCGGGCGAGCCAAATCAGGTGGCGCGCTCCCTTGGAGCCGTGGGCGCGCACCCGCTCCTCGTCCACGTCAAAACCCAGCTTGCGCAAACGCTGCGAAAATTTCCGATCGGGCCCGGCCGACCACACCGCCAGCACGCCGCCCAGCTTGAGCGCGGTGTAGGCCGCGCTAAGCCCGGTCAGTTCATAGAGCCAGTCGTTCTGTTTGCGGGTCAGTCCGTCCGGCCCGTTGTCGACGTCGAGCAGGATGGCATCGTAGGCCCTTTCTTCGCTTCTCAATATGCGCGCAACGTCCCCTTCGCGCACGCTCACCCGCGGGTCGGCCAGCGGATGACCGGTCAGTTCGCCCAGCACGCCCCGGTTCCAACTGAGCACCGCCGGCACCAACTCGCAAACCACCACCTGTGCCCGCGGACCGAGCACATTCAGCGCCGCGGCCAGGGTAAAGCCCATCCCCAGGCCACCGATCAGCAGCCGCGGATTCGGAGCTGCGCTCAGCTTGGCGCAAGTCCGTTCCGCGAGCGCGATCTCGGACCCGTGCACTCGGCTGCTCATCAGCTCCCCTCGGCCGGCGATTCGGATCGAGTAGTCGGATCCCCGACGGTACAGGCGCATCTCTTCAGCCGCGCCGGGAACGGGCGCGCTCTCCATCAGGGTCCACGAAGTCATCGAACGCCAGCCAGCCCCTAGGTCGCGGGCGTTACAGGCTACTCCAACCGTCGCCGAAAAGCAGTGCGAATCGTGTACCGCTCCCTCTACAGCGTCGATCAGGCATCGGATTTGTGACGTGTTGCACTGCGCGTCGTTCGCGCGCCCGCCACCGCCCTCAGAGCTGCTGACTCGCACCCTGTCGGACTCAGGAGCTCGATCTCCACGAAACGGCGGTGCATTGCGCCAAAACTTGGCGCTGCTCCGCTAGAATAGGATTATTGGCGTGGACTCACGATCGAAAAGAGAAGCGGAGGGGAAATTCATGAAGACACGAACCGTATTGGTCCTAACGGCGCTCTGGTCACTGCCGCTCGTCGCGCAACAGGCGCTCGCGATTAAGAAAAAGCCGGGCAGCAACCTGCCGGGGGCGCATTTGAACATCACCGAGGTCGCGGTCGACTCGGAGTTTCAGACCCTGACCATCACCGGCGAGCGCTTCGATTTCGGCGGCGCTCTGAAGGTCACGCTCGGGGCCGCCGAAAACGTCGGTGATATCACAGATATCTGCACGTTGGACATCTTGTCGATCCCGCAAAACATCGTTTGCGATTTCAGCCCCGGCAGCCTGCCCCCGGACGGGGACTACCTGCTGGTGGTGTCAAGGGGCAAAGGACAAAGTCAGAACGATGAATACGACCTGACCATCGGCGCCGCTGGTGAGCCGGGTCCGACCGGTCCCCAGGGACCGCCCGGGCCGCCGGGCGCCGACGGTGCAGATGGGCCCCCAGGGCCACCCGGACCCCGGGGTGCCGACGGCGCGGACGGCGCCGATGGACCCCCCGGGCCG
>JBFGYD010000502.1:0-2207 GCA_041587615.1 Lysobacterales bacterium | reverse complement strand
GTGTTCTTCGGCTTCACCTACTGCCCGGACGTGTGCCCGAATACGCTGAACGAACTCAAGGCCATCGACGCCGAGCTGCGCGACGCGGGTCACGACCCGCCCCGAATCACGTTCGTGTCGGTCGATCCGGAACGCGACACCCCGGCGCGGCTGAAAAGTTACGTCGGCTACTTCAATCCGGAGTTTCAGGTCGCGACCGGAGATCATGGCCAACTCGAAGCGCTGACCCGTCAATTGGGGATGATCTACCGGATCGAAGCTCACGAGCCCGGGGCGCGAGGCTACGCGGTCGACCACAGCGCATCGCTGCTGCTGATCGATCCACAAGCGCGGCTGCGAGCGGTCTTTCCGGCCCCGCACGAGGTCGGCGGCATCGTCGCCGATCTGGCCAAGCTCAGTCGCGGGTGAGCGCCTTGAGCGTTGGCGAACGAGTTTTCATTTGGCTGCAGCACTTGCTGCCCCATCACGCCCTGTCCTGGGTGGTCCGCAAGGCCACCCGCTGGACCTGGCGGCCCTGGAAAAACTTGCTCATCGGCACCGTGACTGCTCGATTCAACGTCGATTTGTCGGAGGCCGAGCACCCCGACGCGGATGCCTATCCCAGCTTCAACGCGTTTTTCACCCGCGCGCTGAAAGCCGGCGCGCGGCCGGTTGCGGCCCCGGCCGAGGCGGTGGCCTGCCCAGCCGACGGCGTCATCAGTCAGGTCGGCAATATCGCGAATGGGCGCCTGCTCCAGGCCAAGGGGCGCTTGTTCACGCTGACCGAACTGCTGGCCGGTGATCCGGAGTGGAGCGATCTGCTGGCCGACGGAGCGTTTCTGACCATCTATCTTTCGCCGCGCGACTACCATCGCGTCCACATGCCGATCGGTGGGCAGCTGGTCAAGACCGCCTACGTTCCGGGGCGGTTGTTCAGCGTCGACGACCGTTCGACCCGGGGCATCGACCGGATTTTTGCGCGCAACGAGCGTCTCAACTCCTATTTCCAGTCCGACGCCGGACCGATGGCGCTGATCCTGGTGGGCGCGCTGATGGTCTCGTCGATCGACACCGTTTGGGGGGCCCCGCGGCGACCGCGCCGGACGGTCCGGCAGCAGAGCTTCGACCCGGACCGCGCGCCGACCCTGGCGCGCGGGGCCGAGATGGGCCGGTTCAACATGGGCTCGACCGTGATCTTGCTGTTCGGTCGTAACGCGGTGCGCTGGAATTCCGAGCTCGCGCCGGCGGGTGCGGTCCGGGTCGGCGAAAGGATCGGGACTCATGGCTGAGACCCGCCCCGCCCGCAGCCGTCAGCCGCACCCGACCGTGCTCGATCGGCCGGCGCCGTTCAGCCACCCGGAGATCACCGCCGGCGGGGCGCAACGGGCGGCGGTGCGGCTCAACGCACTCGACACGCTGTGGTTCAACACCGGGACGCTGTGCAATCTGACCTGCGTCAACTGCTACATCGAATCAAGCCCGAGCAACGACCGCCTGGTTTACTTGAGCGCGGCCGAAGTGGCCGGGTTTCTGGACGAGATTCGGCGCGACGGACTGCCGACCCGGCAGATCGGCTTCACCGGCGGCGAGCCGATGATGAATCCAGAGCTGCCGACAATGATCGGCGACGCGCTCGCGCGCGGGTTCCGGGTCATCGTGCTGACCAACGCGATGCGGCCGATGATGAAAGTCGCCGGCGCGCTGGCGGCAATCCGCCGGCAGTTCGGCAGCGCGCTGGAGGTGCGCATCTCGCTCGATCACTACACCCAGCGATTGCACGAGACCGAGCGCGGCGCGAAAACCTGGAAGCCGACCCTGACCGGCCTGTGCTGGCTCGCGGCCGAAGGCTTCAATCTGACCGTCGCCGGGCGCACGATGTGGGGCGAGCCCGAGGACCAACTCCGGCGCGGCTACGCGCGGCTGTTCCGATCCTTGAACATCGATCTGGACGTAGACGACCCGGCCCGGCTGGTGCTGTTTCCGGAGATGGACGAGACCGTCGAGGTGCCGGAGATCACGACCGATTGCTGGCAGATTCTCGGCAAATCGCCGGCCGACGTGATGTGCGCGTCATCGCGCATGGTGGTCAAGCGCAAAGGCGCGCCGGCGCCGGTCGTGGTGTCGTGCACTCTGCTTCCCTACGAGCGTGAATTCGAGTTGGGCGACAGCCTGCGCGCGGCCAGAGGCGCGGTCCATTTGAACCATCCGCACTGCGCCCGTTTCTGCGT
>JBFGYD010000501.1:0-2217 GCA_041587615.1 Lysobacterales bacterium | reverse complement strand
CGGCCGAGGCCGACGCAGTCACCGCCACCTCCCAGGGATCGGCGTTGATCAGCTCGGCGAAGCGCGCCCGCAGCGACTCGTACATCGGGATCCATTTTTCCCAATAGGAACCGTATTCGTCGCGGTCGGCCAGGTACTGAAAATAGGCTTCGCGCACCGGGTTCGCCAGCGCGCCGTAGGAGCAGCTGTTGATGAAGGTCTTGCGCTGAAAGATCGGAAAATCACTGCGGCTCGGCATCGAGACAGTATACTCGCAGCGGGGGCGCGTACGGCGAACCGCCAGCCAGCAAGAGGGGATACCGAATGGTTCAGCTTCAATCCAAGGAATCCTGGTCCTCGTCGGCCGCGTTTATGCTCGCCGCGATCGGCGCGGCGGTCGGTCTGGGCAACCTGTGGCGGTTTCCGTTCGTCGCCGGGCAGAACGGCGGAGGCGCGTTCGTGCTGGTCTACATGGCCTGGGTGGTGGTGCTGGGAATCCCGCTGATGGCCGCCGAACTGGCCATGGGCCGGCGCGGTCGGCAGAGCCCGGTCGAGACCATGCGCTCGCTGATCGGCCGGGAGAAGGCCGGCCGCGGCTGGATGGCGATCGGCTGGATCTCGATCCTGATGCCGCTGGCGGCGCTTTCCTATTACAGCATCGTGGCCGGCTGGGCGCTGGACTACATCGTCGAGGCGGCCCGGGGCACCTTCGAGGGCTTCACCGCCGAGACCTCTCAGGAGAATTTCGGGGCGCTGCTGGCCTCACCCGAGCGGCTGATCTTCTGGCACACCGTGTACGTCGGCCTGACCGTTTTCTTCGTCGCCCGCGGCGTTCGCCGGGGACTGGAGACCGCGATCAAGGCGATGCTGCCGGCGCTGTTCGTGATCCTGGTGGCGCTGGTGGGCTACGCGATGGTCAAGGGCGATTTCGCGCGCGGTCTGTCGTTCCTGTTCGAGCCGGATTTTTCCAAGCTGACGTTTCCGATCGTGCTGATGGCTCTGGGGCAGGCGTTTTTTTCGCTCGCCGTCGGGGTCGGGGCGATGATCACCTACGGCGCCTACCTGTCGCGCGACGCGTCCCTGCCAAAGACCACGGTCGTCATCTGCGGGGCCGATACAATGGCCGCTTTGTTTGCCGGTCTGGCGATCTTTCCGATCGTATTCGCCGCCGGGCTGGCGCCGGGCGAGGGACCCGGGCTGATCTTCCAGACCCTGCCGGTGGCTTTCGGCGACATGCCGGGCGGGATCGTCGTTGGCACGCTGTTCTTCATCCTGCTGGCCTTCGCCGCCTTTTCCAGTTCTTTAGGGATGCTGGAGCCGGTGGTGTCATGGCTCGAAGAGCGGCGCGGCATGAGCCGTCCGTGGATGGCGCTGGCCGCCGGCGGGCTGGCCTGGGCGGGCGGGTTCGTGTTCGCGCTGTCGTTCAACGTCTGGAAGGACGTGCGGCCGCTCAAGATGGTCGAGTTTCTGGCCGACAAAGGCCTGTTCGAGCTGATGGACTTCTTCGTCGCCAACGTGCTGATTCCGGTCAACGCGCTGCTGCTGGCGCTGTTCGCCGGCTGGATCATGTCGCCCGAGTCCACCGCCGACGAGCTGGGCCTCGGAGCCCGCGCGTACGCCTACTGGCGCGCCGTGATCCGCTACGTGGCCCCGGTCACGGTCGGGATCGTGATCGTGTCCAGCATCAAGGAGGGGTTGGGGCTTTGACTTAGCCGAGAGGACCAATCAAGCACTGCCCGAGGGCGTCCGATCGAGCAATGCCGGCCGGCCCGGAGGCCGCTGTTTGACGAAATCTTAGCTGCGAAGGTGGCGCGGCTTGATCTCCGCGCGCAGTTGCTCGACCCGCGACTCCGCCGCGGCGCGCTGTTCGCCGCTGAGCAGGGATTCGAGCATGTTGAGTTCGCTCTCGGCAGTCACGCCGGACTCAACCGCGATCTGCATCCAGGCGTAGGCGGCGACCAGGTCGTGGTCGACCCCCTCGCCCATCGAGTACAGCACCGAGAGGTTGTACTGGGCCTCCGCCTGACCGGCCTCGGCCGCGCGCTGATACCACGACGCCTCGCGACCGGGGTCGGGCTCGGTGCCCTCGCCGCGGTAGATCATGATGCCGAGCTGCAGCTGAGCGACCGGCAGCCCTGCCTTGGCGGCGACCTCGATCCAGCGGTAGGCCTCGTCGAAGCTCTGCTCGACGCCTTCGCCGTGGTAATACATCAGCCCCAGGTTGTAGGCCGCGAGCGG
>JBFGYD010000500.1:0-2225 GCA_041587615.1 Lysobacterales bacterium | reverse complement strand
GCCTGGCTGACGGTTTTGACCCGATCGATCCACAGCCGACTGGCGCCGAACTCGAAACAGACCTCTTCGGCGCCGGTCCCTTCGATCCGCTTCAGTCCGAGCACGTCGCGATAGAACGAGACCGTATCCTCCCACTGATGCGGCGGCACCTTTAGCGCGATGTTGCGACCGCCGGCGAAGCTCGGCTTGTCGGGTTGGCTCATAACTCGCCCAGCTCGGAGCGCACCAGCAGCGCGTCGAACGATTCGCGGTCGGTGCCGGCCCGCGCGCTCTTATCGGTCACCGAGAACAGCCACGCGAACAGGAACGCGGCGGCGACCGAAAACACGGTCGGGAACGCGTACGGGTAGATCGGCTCCCTGAAGCCTATCAGCGCCACCCACACGGTCGGGCTCAGCACCGTCAACACCAGCGCGACCACGAGTCCCGCCGAGCCGCCGGCGAGCGCACCGCGGGTGGTGAATCCGCGCCAGTACATCGACAGGATCAACACCGGGAAGTTGACGCTGGCCGCGATCGCGAGCACGAAGGTCGCGATGACGCCGACGTTTTCGCCCTCCAGCGCGAGGCTGAGCCCGATCGCGACGGCGCTGATCGCGATCGTTGTCAGCCGCGACACCTTCAGCTCCCCGGCCTCGGTGCTGCGCCCGTGACGGAACACGTTGGCGTACAAGTCGTGGGAAATGGTCGAGGCCGCCGACAGCGTGATCCCCGATACGACCGCGAGGATCGTCGCAAACGCAACCGCCGAGATGAAACCGAGAAAATAGTCGCCGCCGATAACCTGTGACAAGTGCACCGCGACCAGATTGCTGCCGCCGATCAGTTTGCCTTCGGCGTCGAGGAAGTCGGGGTTGTTGCCGATCAGCGCGACCGCGCCCAGCCCGATGATGAAGATGATGCCCATGAAATAGCCGATGAAGCCGATCGCGTAGCCGACCGATCGCCGCGCCTGACGGGCATCCGGAACAGTGAAAAAGCGCATCAGGATGTGTGGCAGTCCGGCGGTGCCGCAGATGAACGCGAGCGCCACTGACAGCACGCTGATCGGGTCCTCGTAGAGTCCGCCGGGCGCCATGAGCCAGTTCCCTCGCGGATGGTTGTCAACCGCGGCCGCCGCCAGCGTGCCGAAATCGAAACCGTAGGCGAGCAGCACGCCGATGCCGAGCACGGTGCCCCCGAGCAGCAGCAACACGGCCTTGACGATCTGCACCCAGGTGGTCGCGATCATGCCGCCGAAACTCACGTACAGCGTCATCAGCACGCCGACCAGGATCACCGCCCACGGGTACGGCAGTCCGAACAGCGACTGCACCAGCGCGCCGGCGCCGACCAGTTGCGCCAGCAGGTAAGGGATCGCCACGGCGAGCGTCCCGAGCGCGGCCAGCCCCCGCACCGGCACCCGGTCCAGACGCAGCGCGACCACGTCGGCAAACGTATAGCGGCCTAGGTTGCGCAGGCGTTCGGCGAACAGAAACAGAATCACCGCCCAGCCGACGGTGCCGCCGATGCTGAACAGCAGCGCGTCGAAACCGGCCAGGAAGGCCAGCCCCGAGATCCCGAGGAAGGTCGCCGCCGACATGAAGTCCCCGGCGATCGCCAGCCCGTTCTGGAATCCGCCGATACGGTTGCCGGCGGCATAGAAATCGGTGGTGGAGCGGGTTCGCCGCGCGGCCCACCAGGTGATGACCAGCGTCAGCGAGACGAAGCCCAAGAACATCGAGATGGCCGATACGTTGGGCGAACCCCCGGCCGCGGCGGCCGCGACCCCGGGCAGGCCGGCGCTGGCCGCCAGCAGCAGGCCAGCCATCCGGCGGTTCATCGATCCAGCGCCTTCTCGAGCGCCGCCTTGACCGCGTTTTCCTGAGCCTCGAAGCGGGTGTTGGCCCAGTGCACGTAGACCCCCGAGAGCACGATCGAAAGGATGATGATCGCGTACGCGACCAGCACGCCAAAACCGATCACCGAACCGGTCGCCACGGGCGCGCTGAACCAGTGCGGCGCATACAGGGCGATCAGTGCGTAGCCCAGATACAAAACGACCAGCAACGTGGTCAGTGCCAGTCTCAGCCGCAGGCGCTGGCGCCTGAGCTGGATGAAGTTCGGATCCTGGGCGATCTGGTGGTCGTCATTCGCCATTTGTCTGTACCCTCTCCGATTCGGTCTTCATCGTCTGCATCACCGTCAGGCGGCGGTACCCGTAGGGTGACTCACCCCCGGCGAAG
>JBFGYD010000499.1:0-2251 GCA_041587615.1 Lysobacterales bacterium | reverse complement strand
TCAAAAGGGCAGCGGCTCGCCCATGCACGCGGTTTTTGCGCGGTAGGCGTCCTGTAGCGAGCGGGTCAGCGGTCCGGGCGCGCCCTGGCCGATGGCCCGGCCGTCGACCTCGACCACGGGTGACAGCTCCCCCATCGTGCCGGTCGTGAACATCTCGTCCGCGTTGTAGGCCTCGGTCAGCGAGATGTTGCGCTCGCGGCACTCGATCCCGGCCTCTTGCGCCAGCGTCATGACCACCCCGCGCGTGATGCCAGGCAGGCACGCATCGGCGTGCGGAGTCGCCAACGTTCCGTCGCGGACCACAAACACGTTGGTCGCGTTGGTCTCGGACAGGAAGCCGTTAACGTCCAGCATCAGCGCGTCGTCCACCCCGGCCAGGTTGGCCTGGATCTTGGCCAGGATATTGTTGATCAGGTTGTTGTGGTGGATTTTCGAATCCAGGCATTCGGGCGTATTGCGCCGGATCGCGGAGGTGATCAGCCGGATACCCTCGCGGTTGTCGTATACCGGCGGCTTCCACTCGGCCAGAACGATCAGCGTGGTGCCGAAGCGGTTGAATTCGGGACTCATGCCGGAGGTGGTCTTTACACCGCGGGTCAGGGTCAGGCGGATATGGGCCTGGTCGCGCATGCCGTTGGCCTGCAGGGTCTCGAAGATCGCCGCCTTGACCGCGCCGCGTTCCGGCACCGCCGCGAACGCCATCGCTTTGGCCGAGGCGAACAGCCGGTCCAGGTGGGCGTCCAGCATGAAAATCCGCCCGTCGTAGACCCTCAGGCCCTCCCACACCGCGTCCCCGCCCTGCACCGCGCTGTCGAATACCGACACCTTGGCCTCGGCGCGCGGCAGCAGCCGCCCGCCGACGTGCACGACGATATCCGCGTTGCGCGGATCGGGCAGCAGGTCGGTCAGTGTCTGATCGGCTGGCATCGTGTTAGCAGGCCCTAATCTCGGGACGCGCGTATCGCTTGAGCGTACAGGATCTCATACAGCGGCCGGCACTCGGTCTCGAGCGGCTCGAGCGCCGCGGCCAATGGCCGGGTCTTGGGCCGATAGGGCTGAAACCCGGTGGATCGATGCACGTTATGGTACCAGTGCGGCGCCCACACCCCGTCACAGGACTTGGGGCCCGGCGGCCAGGTGAGCATGCCCGGATCGAACTCGAGCCCGAGGCGCCGGCACAGCTCGGCCAGGACGGCGGCCGGATCGGTCAGCAGCTCGCGCGCGTCCACCACCGGGGTGTCCGGAAACCGCTCGAGCACGCGCACCTGCTCCGAGTAGCCGGTATCTCGCAGCGTCGGTTTCGGCACCTGCTTCACCAGCGAGGCCAGAACCTCGCGCGGATCCCGGGTCAGAATGACGTTGTCGGTCTGATCGAGAAAACCCCAATCCAGCCCGGGCAGGTGGTGCGCCATCATCTTCAGAAACAAGACGTCGCGCTCGCACGGCCCCAGCACCACCTCGCGCACCACCCGCGCGCCGTCGTGCTCCATTTCGGCGAGCACCACCTCGGCGCCAGGATGGCGCGCGCCGCTCGCGTGAAGGTAGTAGCCGTACAGCGGCTCGTCCACGCAGTGGGTGTCGGCGCGCTGGGCAAACGCGTACATCAGCGCCGTGGATACGTTGCGCGGACCGGACCAGAGGCAGATTCGCTTACAATCGGTTTTTCGAAACACCGCTGCCGCTCCTTAACCGCAACTTCCACGAGTGTCGCTGGGCATTGTCCATTTACGAACCCAAATCAATCAACCACGAAAGCACGACTTTCTCTCCGGCCGACCCGGAGCAGCTCTCGCTCGGCGCCGGAGAAGTCCACCTTTGGCGCGCCAATCTGACCGGTCCGCTACCCGGCGAAGAGGTCCTTGAAGCCTCCGAGCTGAGCCGCATCGGGCGGCTGATCGATCCGCAAAAGCGCGCCTGGCGGCTCAACTGCCGCCGGATCCTGCGCCGGCTGCTCGGGGCTTATCTGGACCTGCCGCCGGCCGAGCTGAGCCTGTGGATCGGACCGCACGGGCGTCCGCATCTGAACAAACGCGTTCATCGCTCGGATCTCAATTTCAACCTGAGCCACGCCGGATCGCTGGCGGTCATCGCGCTGGCGCGCACCCATCGCCTGGGGGTCGACATCGAGCCGATCCGGCCGCTTCGACGCCGCCGGGCGCTGCTCGACCGCTGCTTTTCGCCGGCCGAGCGGGGCCGGCTCCAAACGCACCCGCATGATCAGCGCGAGCGCCTGTTTTTTCGCGCCTGGACC
>JBFGYD010000498.1:0-2260 GCA_041587615.1 Lysobacterales bacterium | reverse complement strand
CCACCGCCGGGTGCCGAATCTGCGCGCATTCTTCGCCCGCCGCGGCCGTGAGCTTCCGGTAACCCAAAGCGGCGCGGACTATGCCGCCGGCGATATCGTCACCTGGCTGCTGGACGGCCGCCTGCCGCACATCGGCATCGTCAGCGACCGGACCACCGCCGACGGCGAGCGCCCGCTGATGGTTCACAACATCGGCCGCGGGCCCGAACTCGAAGACATGCTGTTCGCCTATCCGATCACCGGTCACTACCGATATCCCGTGCCTGAGACTGATCCTCCGAACGCCGAATAGGACGCGATCGATCCCTCAGCGCGTGCCGACGGGCTAAGGGAGGTACTCGGACCAGTCGCGGGAATCGTCGCCGAAGACGAGGAAATCGGGATTCAGCAGCGAATCCTTCGTGTTGTACCGAAGCCGCTCGAGCGCCGTGTCGGTGACCCGTCCTCCGGCCTGCTCGACCACGCACTGGGCCGCGGCGGTGTCCCATTCCGAGGTGGGACCCAGGCGCGGATACAGATCGGCCCGGCCTTCGGCCACGAGGCAGAACTTGAGCGAGCTGCCCATCGGGACCAGCCGGTGCGGACCGAGGCGGTCCAGGTAGTCCTGGAGCCGTTTGCCGGCGTGGGAGCGGCTGCCGACCACGGTCGGCGGTCCCTCCGGCAGCGGCCGGCAGGCGATTCGCCGGCGTGGGCCGTCGGGGTCCACCCGCCACGACCCGTGTTTTTTGAGCGCGGCGAAGGTCTGTCCGCCGACCGGGACGTGCACGACCCCCAGCTCAGGCCAGCCGTCCCGGATCAACGCGATGTTGACCGTGAACTCGCCGTTGCGCTTGACGAATTCCTTGGTCCCGTCAAGCGGGTCCACCAGCCAGTACTCCCGCCAGCGCGAGCGGGTCTCGTAGGGCAGCATCCGCGATTCCTCGGACAGCACCGGAATCCCGGGGGTCAGCGCGCGCAGGCCCTCGACGATGCAGCGGTGTGAGGCCATGTCCGCGGCGGTCAGCGGGGAGCGATCATCCTTGGCCTCCACGTCGAAATCGGTCGCGTAGATGTCGAGGATTTGCCGGCCCGCGTCGCGCGCAATGGTCAACGCCCGCTCCAGATAGTCTCGATCGCTCATTCCCGCTCCAGATGGTCCCGCGCGAGGTACAGCGCGGCGATGCTGCGTCCCTCGCTGACGTCATCCCGCTGCGCCAGTTCATTGAGCCTGGCCAGCGGCCAGCGGACGGTCTCCATCGGCTCGGGCTCGTCCCCCTCGAGGCGACAAGGATAAAGCTCCCGGGCCAGCACGATGTGGGTCAGGTGGCTCATGTAGGTCGGCGCCAGCGACAGCGTGTTGATCACCTCAAGACGCCGCGCGCCATAGCCCGCCTCTTCCGTTAGCTCGCGGTTCGCGCCCTGCTCCGGGGTCTCATCGGGCTCCAGCCGTCCCTTCGGCAGACAGAGCTCGTAGCGGTGAAGCCCGGCCGCGTATTCGCGCAGCAGCAGCGCCGTTTCCGGTTCGATCAGCGGCACGATGATGACCGCGCCGACCGCCGGGCTGATCAGACGCTCGTAGGTACGGCGCGCGCCGTTCGAAAATTCCAGCTCCAGCGTCTCCACCCGGAACAGATTGCTGGGGCGGCGGGCCCGCTTCAGGATTTTAGGCAGCCGGCGCATCGCGAAGCGCGTCCAGAATCGGCTCGTGCAGGTGGCCGTTGGTGGCCAGGATCGAGGTGGTTTCCAGTCCGATCGCGGCGCCGTCGAGGTCGGTGACCCGGCCCCCGGCCTCGGCGACGATCACGCTGAGCGCGGCGACATCGAGCACGTTGACCTCCGATTCGATCACCGCCTCGATTCGCCCGGCCGCCAGCATATGATAGTGATAAAAATCCCCGTAGCCGCGGATCCGATCACAGCCGGCCACCAGGCGGCCGAGGGCCGACCAGCGCGGTCCGGCGGCGATCCGGCGGACGTTGCCGAGCGACAAAGTCGCTTGATTGAGCGCGTCGATATCGCTGACCGCGATCGCTTCGCCGTCGAGCCATGCGCCCTCGCCCGCGACCGCCCAGGCCCGTTCGCCGGCGCCGAACACCGGTGCGTCGGACACGCCCAGCACCAGCTCATCGCCGGCGCGCAGCGCGATCTGGGTCGACAGAAACGGATACCCACGCACGAAGCTCTTGGTCCCGTCGATCGGGTCGATGACCCAAAGCGGTCCCTCCATCAGCGCGTCGCCGCCATGCTCCTCGCCCAAGACCGCATGGCCGGGGAGGTGGTG
>JBFGYD010000497.1:0-2269 GCA_041587615.1 Lysobacterales bacterium | reverse complement strand
GGACACCAGCATCAGCCCGGGAAGCAACGCCCCGATGAACAGATCGCCGACCGACACTGTCTTCGGCGAGAAAATACCCATGTCGATCTGGGCCTGCTGGTAGGCAGACGAGAGCACGTCGCCGAGCAACACCAGCACGATCGACGGCGGGATGATCTGGCCTAGCGTGCCGGCGGCGCAAATGCTGCCACAGGCGATCTGCGGATCGTAGCCGTTACGCAGCATCGTCGGCAGCGACAGCAGTCCCATCGTGACCACGGTCGCGCCGACGATGCCGGTGCTGGCCGCCATCAGCATGCCGACCAGCAGCACCGCTATCCCTAAGCCCCCGCGCAGGCGCCCCATCAGAATCGCCAGGGACTCCAGCAGCTTCTCGGCCACCCGAGACCGCTCCAGCGTGATGCCCATGAATACGAACAGCGGCACCGCGACCAGGATCTGGTTGGTCATGATGCCGTACAGGCGGTTCGGGACCGAGTACAGGAACGCCGCGTCGAAGGTGCCGGTCAGCACCCCCAGGCCCGAGAAAGCCAGCGAGACGCCGGCCAGCGTGAACGCCACCGGATAGCCCGCCATCAGCGCCCCGCACACGGCGGCAAACAACAGCAGCGCCAGCCAGGCCTCCATCAGTCGTCCGCGCCCGAGCGCCTGAGCCGCTGCCAGCTTCGTCCCGCCGCCGCCAGACCCTGCAGCGCGAGCAGCGCGGCGGCCACCGGAATCAGGGTCTTGAGCAGATACACGTAGGGCAGGCCGCCGGCTTCGGCGGAGGCCTCACCCTGGCCCCGGTTCATGCTCCACGAAGCGGCGACAAAATCCAGCGAGATCCAGAAAATGAACCCGCACACGGGCAGCAGCAGCAACAGCGAGCCCAGCAGGTCGACGAGCGCGCGCCGCCGCGGCGACATCGCCTGGTAGAAGATGTCTACCCGCACGTGCTTGTCGTGCTTCAGGGTGTAGCCGGCGCCGACCAGAAACACCAGAGCGTGCATGTAAAGCACCGATTCCTGCACCGCGATCGAGCCGCCCCCGAACCCGTAGCGCGCAACGACAATCCCGACGGTCACCAGCACCATCGCCACCGTCAGCCACGCCACCGCCCGCCCGAGCCACTCGCTCAGCGCTTCAAGCCAGTTCAACAAGGAATTCAAGGATCGACCACGCCCTCGCCGCCGGGTGTCCGAATCCTAGCACAGGCCCCTCCCGGCCCAGTCCCACCTGATACAACCGGCTCAGGACAGGTTGCGGTTCTCGTGGAGCGAAAGAAGCGGGCTGGCCGTGCCGTCGCCAGTGAAAGAAAAGGCCTGGCGTGAGCCTTTTGTCGGATGGCCGTAGGCAGGCCCCTTTCGATACCTCGGCACTCGCGCCGTATTCGTTGAACGAACGGCCCCGAACAGCGAATGCCAAGCGGCCCTTGTCGGAACGGTTGACCGAGGTTCGCGGCAACTAAGGGTGAGCCGAATGGCAGTTTTCGGCGAACGCTCGGTCGCGTGCAGCCCGACGCATGATCCGGTAGGCGCCGGACAAGTTCCGGTTTTCGCGCAGCGAAAGAAGGAGCTTGGTAGGCGCCGTCTTCGCCTAACGGAGGCTCGGCCCCGAACAGCGAACTCCGCTAGCAGCCCGCGCCGAAACGAATGACCAAAGTTCGCGGCAACTAAGGGTGAGCCGAATGGCGGTTTTCGGCGAACGCCGAAAGAAGCCTTGAGCGAACTCCTTTTATTCCCATTCGAACAGCTTCCAATACACCGGCCTGATGCCCGGATCGGACTCGACGTCTTTGGTTTCGAGGTCACCGTCACCGTCGGTGTCGATCAGGTAGTAGGCGGGTCCTTTGTTGGGGGTGACCTTGATCATGTAGATTTTGCCGTTGACCGAGTACTCCTCGATCATCTGGCCGTCCTCGCGGCGGATGCGCACCGCGGGCACGAGCTGGTCCGAGCCGACCTCTTTGGGCGGCAGCGGCGCTTCTTCGCCGGACAGGATGTCAGGCGGCGGCGGCGCCTCGACCGCCGGCGGCGCTTCTCCCGACTCGCGCTCGGTAGGCGCCTGGGCGCAAAGCGGCGCGGCGAATATTGCGGTCCATATCACGAGCCAGCGTTTCATTGCCACAGCATAGCAAACCGCGTGCCGGCGGGCGCTTCGCCTCGGGCCGTGTCGCACGCGACGGGCGATTCTGGCAGACTGCGGACCCGGCCAGGCGAGCCTCGAGGCGCAGACCCCAATGAGCGCAAAACCCACGCTGTACCTGATCGACGGTTCGTCCTACCTGTTC
>JBFGYD010000496.1:0-2269 GCA_041587615.1 Lysobacterales bacterium | reverse complement strand
TCGAGTTTGATCGGGGTATGCATTTCGCGGGCTTCCAGCGCGGCCAGCGGGATCACCTCCTGGATCACCGCGTTGATGTCGGTCACGCTACGCTCGGCCTGTTTGCCCTGTACCAGCGCCCGGACCCGGGCGATGACTTTGGCCGTGCGACGCGCCTGATCTCCGATCTGACCCAGCGCAAACTCCAAGTCATTGGACTCGGCGCCGTCGCGCTCGAGCAGCCGGCGGGCGCCGTCGGTATAGGTCGCGATCGCGGTCAGGGGCTGGTTGATCTCGTGGGCAATGCCGGCGGCAAGTTCGCCGAGCAGGCCGAGCCGCTGGGCGTGGGCCAGCCGGTCGCGCAGCCGGCCAGCTTCGGTCTCGGCCGCGATCTCGCGAGTGCGGTCGACGATCTGGAGTACGAAGCCGCTGTGGCCGTCGGGATCGGTCAGTATGCCGATTCGGACCCGCGTCTTCAGACGCACCGAATCCTGCGCCAGCGTGAGCTGAAGTTCGGTTTGATCGATGTCGCCGGCAGTCAGCGCCGCCAGCGCCCGGTCGTAGGTTCGCTCCGCGTCGGCAGTGACCAGTTCGGCGAAGCTGAGGCCGCGAAGGCGGTCCGGATTCTGTTCGAGCATCTTGCACAACGTGTGATTGACGTCGCGAATCTGCCCCCCAGCGTCCAGATTGACGATGCCCACCGGGGCCTGTTCGAACAGCTGCCGCAGGCGGCCCTCGCTTTCTTTGAGCAGCGCCGCGTAGCGGTGAATCTCGGTCACGTCCGAGCCGCTGAGCAGCACCAGCGGCGGCTCTCCGGCCTCGGTTTCGGCGACGTAGCGATGTTTCCAGACGATCGTATGCAAACGGCCGGTGGCGTCCTGGATACGATACTCGGCTTCCGCGGTCCTGCGCTCGTCGGAGGCCGCAAACAGGCTCTCGATCGCATTTCCGGCCACCGTGCGGTCCTCGGCCGCGACCCAGTTGTCGACCCAGCGGCTCCCGATGGGCGGCTCGGCAGCGCCCAGAACCTCGACGCCCTTACGGTTGACCAACAGCACGTGCCCGTCTGAGTCCACTCCAACG
This sequence comes from Lysobacterales bacterium, assembly GCA_041587615.1. GTDB lineage: Bacteria > Pseudomonadota > Gammaproteobacteria > Xanthomonadales > SZUA-38 > JBFGYD01. The sequence goes on along the minus strand of JBFGYD010000496.1, from coordinate 1,207 downwards.
ATGACCACCTCGACCAGCTCGAAAATCCGTTCCGCGCGGTGCCTCTCCTGGCGCAGCATGGTTTCCAAATGGGTGCGCTGGCGCAGATCGCGAATGATGCCGACAAACAGGCGTAGCGCGCCGATCTGGGTCTCTCCAACGGCCAGATCGATCGGAAACTCCTCGCCGTCGCGGTTGCGCGCCGACACTTCGCGCCCGATGCCGATGATCCGTCGCTCCCCGGTTTTCAGGTATCGGTCGAGATAGCCGCCGTGCTCACTTCGGTACGGCTCCGGCATCAGGATTTCGACCGGCTGCCGGAGCACTTCCTCGGCGTTGTAACCGAACAGTCGCTCGGCGCCCGGGTTGAAGTGCACGATGTGGCCGTATTCGTCGATCACGACGATCGCATCTACCGCCGCCTCTATCAGCGCCTCGAACAGGGTTGCCGAGCCGATGACGGCCGATGCCGAGTCGGTGGGCCGGTTCACGACTCGCGCCCCATCAGCGGAACCCGAGCGCAACCCCGACCCTTACATTTCGGGACATCTGAATGACGCGGGTCCTGGCTCGAGTTCATGCGGTGCCCGGATTAAGTAGTTACCGAAACAGGGTAAGCAAATCCCCGACTGTGCGGAGAGACGGCGCAAAACTTTAATAGCAATATTGAACAGACTTTACAGCGGACAAGCCGCGCCCTCAACGCGAAAATGCCCAAGACGTTTCGTAGACTTCTGGCTGAAGTCGTCAATCTCGGCGGTGACGGTTACCCGACGCTGGATGCGGCCACCGGCTGCATCGGGGTCGACGGAGCGCGTCTGGAACTATTCCACAACCTCTATCACAAGGACGTGATGGAGCCCGAGCCTCCTGCCGACGAGGTCATGGCCGAGGCCCGTGAATTGCTGCTGGCCGAACGCCGCTCGAAAATGAGCCAGCTCACGGCAAAATTGACGGCCGCCGGGGTCGAAGCCGGTGCCCACCTGCGGTGGGCGCCCGACGGGTGGTCGGAGTTGGCCCGCCTGGCCGAGGAGAAACACGTCGACCTGATTATCCGCTCGGTGCGCAAACGGTCGCGTTGGGAACGCTGGACCCTGGGCAACGACGACTGGCAACTGGTGCGCTACAGCCCCTGCCCGGTGCTGCTGGTCAAGACCAGTCAACCCAAACCCTACCGCAAGGCACTGGTCGCGATCGACCCGCTGCACGCCGACGACAAGCCGGCCAC
>JBFGYD010000495.1:0-2283 GCA_041587615.1 Lysobacterales bacterium | reverse complement strand
TTGCCCTCGCGGGTGCGCTCGCCGACCCCGGCGAACACCGAATAGCCGGCGTGTTCGATCGCGATGTTGCGGATCAACTCCATCAGGGTCACGGTCTTGCCGACGCCGGCGCCGCCGAACAGACCGACCTTGCCGCCCTTGACGATCGGCATGATCAGGTCGATGACCTTGATCCCGGTCTCCAGCAGTTCGGTGGTGCTGGCCTGGTCCTCGTACTCGGGCGCCGGGCGGTGGATCTCGAGGCGCTGCTCCTCGCCGATCGGGCCGGCCTCGTCCACCGGGTTGCCCATGACGTCCATGATCCGCCCGAGCGTTTTTTCGCCGACCGGCACGGTGATGCCCTTGCCAGTGTTGGTCACGGCGATGCCGCGCTTGAGGCCGTCGGTGGAGCCCAGCGCGATGGTCCGCACGACCCCGTCACCGAGTTGCTGCTGGACCTCGAGCATGATGTCCGAGTCATCGACGGTGAGCGCGTCGTAGATTTTCGGCACCGCGCCGCGGTCGAATTCGACGTCCACCACCGCGCCGATGCACTGAACGATCTTGCCTGCACTCATGTTCTGCTCCTCATCATCGAGCGGCGCCCGGCGCCGCCCGTGTTTGAATCGTTGTTCTAGCCCGCATGTTGTACGAGTTGCCGCGGGCTCTAGACCGCGGCCGCGCCGCCGACGATTTCGGACAGTTCCTGGGTGATCGCGGCCTGACGCGCCTTGTTGTAAACCAGCGTCAGGTCGTCGATCAGCGCGTTGGCGTTGTCCGAGGCGGCCTTCATCGCGACCATCCGCGCGGCGTGCTCGCTGGCCAGGTTTTCGACCACGGCCTGATATACCAGCACCTCGATGTAGCGCACGAGAACGTCGTCCAGGACTTCCTTGGCATCCGGTTCGTAGATGTAGTCCCAGTTTTCTCGCAGTTCCTCGTCCTCGGTCGGAGGCAGCGGCAACAGCTGGTCCATCGTCGCCTGCTGGGTCATCGTGTTGATGAAGTCGTTGTACAGCAGGTAGACCCGGTCCAGGGTCCCGTCGCGAAAACGGTCCATCATGACCTTGACCACGCCGATCAGGTCGTTGAGCTGCGGGCGCTCGCCCAAATGGGCGGCGTGCCCGACCACGTTTACCCCGATGCGTTTGAAAAACTGATTGCCCTTGCGCCCAATGGTCACCATTTGGATCGCGGCCTCCTGTTCCTGATCCCAGCGGCGCAGTTCGCGCGCGGCGATCTTGAACAGGTTGGTATTGAGCCCGCCGCACAAACCGCGGTCGGTGGAGATGACGATGAATCCGACGCCGGCGACCTGGTCGCGAGCACGCATGAACGGGTGCACGTATTCCGGGTTGGCCTTGGCCACGTGGCCGGCCATCTGTTTCATCATCCGCGCATAGGGCCGGGTCCGGGTCATCTGATCCTGCGCCTTGCGGATCTTCGAGGCCGACACCATCTCCAGCGCGCGCGTCACCTTCTTGGTGTTCTGCACGCTCTTGATCTTGCTGCGTATTTCTCTCGCGCCTGCCATCGATTATCTGCCTCTAGACGCTGGCACTTACCAGCTTCCGGTTTTCTTGAAATCCTCGACGCACTGCTTGAACTCCGTCTCGATCTCGTCGTCCCAGTCGCCGCTTTCGTTGACTTTGCTCATCAGCTCGCCGTGCTTGGAGGCCAGGTGGTCGTGCAGCCCGGCCTCGAAGCCGGAGATCTGTTTCAGCTCCAGGTCGTCGAGGTGACCCTCGTTGACCGCGTACAGCGAGATCGCCATCTCGGCCACCGACATCGGACTGTACTGGGGCTGCTTCATCAGTTCGGTCACCCGCTGACCGCGCTCAAGCTGGCGGCGGGTGGTCTTGTCCAGGTCGGAGGCGAACTGCGAGAACGCCGCCAGCTCCCGGTACTGGGCCAGCGCCAGGCGCACGCCGCCGCCCAGCTTTTTGACGATCTTGGTCTGTGCCGCGCCGCCGACGCGAGACACCGAGAGGCCGGCGTTGATCGCCGGGCGGATGCCGGCGTTGAACAGGTCGGTTTCGAGGAAGATCTGGCCGTCGGTGATCGAGATCACGTTGGTCGGCACGAACGCCGAGACGTCGCCGGCCTGGGTCTCGATCACCGGCAGCGCCGTCAGCGAGCCGCTCCTGCCCTTGACCTCGCCGCCGGTCAGTTTTTCTACCTCCTCGGCGTTGATCCGGGCGGCGCGCTCGAGCAGCCGCGAATGCAAGTAAAACACGTCGCCGGGGTAGGCCTCACGACCCGGCGGACGGCGCAGCAGCAGCGACACCTGGCGGTAGGCCCAGG
>JBFGYD010000494.1:0-2293 GCA_041587615.1 Lysobacterales bacterium | reverse complement strand
GTAAGAAAACTCGGCTCTGACCCCTTCGAAGACGCCCTCCCGCCAACCGAAGGCGATAGTCAGGAGTAGTACGGATTTTCGCCCTGGGAGTGGTCGGTCACGTCGCGCACGCCTGCCACCTCCGGAATTCGCTCTTTGAGCGTCTTCTCGACCCCCTGCTTCAGGGTCACGTCGACCATGCCGCAGCCGTGGCAACCGCCGCCGAACTGGAGCACGACGATGCCGGCTGCATCGACGTCGACCAGTGCCACGCGTCCGCCGTGAGCCGCCACCGAGGGGTTGATCTCGGCATCCAGCACGAACTGCACCCGCTCCCTGAGCGGCGCGTCGGCGTCCGGTTCGCGGCCGCGGATGTCGGGAGCGCGGACCACGAGCTGACCGCCGGTCGCCTCCTCCTGGAACTCGATCTCGGCGTTGTCCAGATAAGGCGCGCTGGCCGCCTCCAGATGTAGATCCAGCCCGTCCAGCGGGACCACGACGTCGTCGGCCCCAATGGCGTCCAGTTCCACGAACCCCAGTTCGCAAGTCGCCGTCGGCGTCCCCGGATTGAGCACCACCATACGGATGCCCAGGCCGTCGGCCTGTTGCTCCAACAGGTGCTTGAAATACTGCTGCGCGCTTGCGTGAACTTCAATCATTGCTCAAGGCCTGGCTCAGATAAGGCAGCGAAACATCGAGCCGGTGGTCGATGTTGGAATGGGTGCCGTCAAATTCTTCGTAGCGATGGTCGATTCCGAGCTCATTCAAGCGGCGGTGAAGTCGACGCGCCCCGAACTGCAGATGATACTCGTCGCGATTACCACAATCTATAAAGATGGCGCGCATCGATTTCAAGGCCGCCGCATGATCGGCGACCAGATTGAGCGGGTCGTGGGCGAGCCAGCGCTGCCAGCGGGAGCGATCGATCTCAAGGGTTTCGAGATCAAACGGCAGCGCAAAACCCAGCTCCAATTCTGGCTCCGGGGCGTAGCTCGCGGCCATGCACAGAAACATCAGGGTCGTGAAATCGTCGCCGCGACGCTCGTTGGCGGCCCAGAAATGGCGCAGGAACGCGCCCGGATCGCCGTCGTGAGCGCGCAGGACCTCGGCGACCTTCGGAAAATCGCGACGGTAGACCCACTCGAAATCGACGTCGCCGGAATGGTCCGCCAGCGCGCCCCAGCAGTCCGGGCGCTCCATCGCCAGGCGCAGCGCGCCGTAGCCGCCGGACGATTTGCCGAACAGCCCCCGGTGCTCCCTCGCTTTCAAGGTTCGAAAGCGCCGGTCGATTAATGGCACCAGTTCGTCGTGGAGGTAATCGGCGTACGCGCCCACCGCCGGGGAGTTCAGATACTGGTTTCCCCCCAGCGAGTTAAAGCAGTCCGGCGCTACCGCGATCACCGGCGCCATCGCTTGCTCGGCGATCAGGCGGTCGATCCGCTCAAAGTGGTTTTCGCCGAAGCCGCGCCAGTTGGCCGCGCCGCGACCGCTATTGGTGTAGGCGGCCAGGTACCACAACACCGGATAGTGGCAATCGGTTTGGTCGTAGTCGGGAGGCAGATAGACCAGCAGTTCGCGCTCGCTGGGATCGCACCAAGGATTGTCCGCCAGCGCAGACGAGTCCACCCGCAGGCGAGCGACCCGGTCTCCAAGCAGCGGCGAGCGTCGGCGGATCTCCATGCGCGTCATTATAGACGCGCGCCGCCTCCGCCACGCACGCCCTGGCGCTGGGCTACAATGACCGGCTTTGGTATTTCAGGAGCCCTATTCATGTCAGACCTGAGCACCCGATCCTGCACCCCGTGCGAGGGCGGCACCCAGCCGCTGGACGAGCAGCAGGTCGAAAGTCTGGTGGCGCAGGTGCCCGGCTGGGAGACGCGCGGCCACGCCATCGAGCGCGAGTTCAAATTCGACAACTTTCACCAGACCATGGCCTTCACCTCGCCGATTTCCTCCTCGTCCTCAAGGCGCTCCAGATCGACCATCTCCCGGTTGCAGCGCACCGGGAAGTCGCCGGCTTCGTCGAATACATAGGCGATGCCGCCGGACATGCCGGCCGCGAAGTTGCGTCCGGTGGGGCCGAGGATGACGACGCGGCCGCCGGTCATGTACTCGCAGCCGTGGTCGCCGACGCCCTCGATGACGGCGTGCGCGCCGGAGTTCCGCACGCAGAACCGCTCGGCCGCTCGGCCGCGGAAGAACGCATCGCCGCCCGTCGCCCCGTAGAGCACGACGTTGCCGACGATGATGTTCTCCTCCGCCACGAACTTCGATCCCGCCGGCGGGTAGACGATCAGCCGCCCGCCCGACAGCC
>JBFGYD010000493.1:0-2323 GCA_041587615.1 Lysobacterales bacterium | reverse complement strand
TTGCGCTACTTCGGTCTGCGACGGTACGCTCTTTACCATCTCGAGCGTCTCGCCAGCGGTTCGTCGTTGCCGCCAATTGCCGGGTCTGGCTCTCGGCGGGCGTCCTTCCCGCGACGTTGCAGTCAAGCTATATCCGACGATTTTCGAAGTCAAGCAGGGTGATCCATGAAGTTAATCTATTGTCATTTTCGCTAATATATGAGCTGTTTACGTCTTGTAGGGGTCAGGTCTGTTATTAAATTATTTCAAGTTTTAAGATGTCGAAATCAAGGCTCAGCCGGGAGAAATAACAGTTCTGAGGGTCAGGTCTATTATTAGTGCGCCGCATCTGTCAAAATTGCTTTTATGTCTCGTCCCTTACGAATCGAACTTGAAGACGCTTGGTATCATGTGATGAACCGCGGCGCTGGACGACAGCGCATCTTTCGCAATGACGATAACCGCTGGTTATTCCTGAAGTTGGTCGGCGAACTGCTGGAGATTTATCAGGTCGAGACCCACGCCTACTGCCTGAGCACGAATCGGTACGATTTGCTGCTGCATACCGGCGCTCCGAATCTCTCCGTGGCGATGCGTCATCTCAACGGCGTCTACACCCAGCGCTTCAATCGCTTGAACAACCGCGACGGGCCGCTGTTTCGCGGGCGGTTCTCGTCGATCGTGCTGGACAAGGACGATTTTTTCCTGCCGGTCAGCCGCCATATCCACCGCAAGCCGCTGAAAACCGGCACCGTGCAGCGGCTGGACCGCTATCGCTGGTCGAGTTATCCCAGCTACGTCACCCGCCGCAAGAACCCACAGTGGCTGAAAACCCACGCGGTCGAGACGTTGATGGAGCCGAAGGCATATCGCCATTACGTCGAGCGCGGTCCGGTCAACGAAGCGGTGCGGGCCTTCTACCGCGGCCCGGGGCGCAAGATCTTAGGCGGCCCCGAGTTTCGCAACCGGCTGCTGGCCGAGTTCGCCGGTCGCGATCCGGAGGTCCCAAAAAAACAGCAGCGCCCGCCCGGAATCGAGCCCGAGCGGGTGCTCGGAGCGGTCTGCGAGCATTATGGCGTGGGGCGCAAGGTCCTGGCAGCCTCTACCCGCGGGCGACTGAACCTACCCCGACTGGCCGCGATTTGGCTCTGCCGCAAACACTCGAACCTGACCCTGAGCGAACTGGCAAGCCTCTTTGCGATGGCCGGCTACGGCAGCGCGTCGTCGGTTTTGCACCGGATCAAAACCAAAATGACCCCCGCTTTCTGGACGGACGTCGAGGACATCGAGCGCTCGCTGGCGACGCCGTCAACCGAGCCGTCTTCGAAAAAGAGCAACTAGTCCGGGCGAGAAGCGCCCGGACCAGCGGAGGTTCCCCGCCGCAGACTGCGCATCAGAAAACGGCTGGCGCTCACGGCCAGGGCGAGGTCGCGCTCCAGCGGCCAGGGATCACGACACATCAGGCTAACCAGCCACTCGGCCAGCAGCGGCGCGCTGGTGAACCCGCGCGCGCCCAAAGCGAGCAGTGCGTAAAGACCGGTCGGTGGCGGCGGGTCCGGCGCGTTTCGCGGCGGCCGGTCGCCGCCGCGCAGCCAGCCGAAGCGATTCCGAAATGCGACCGCGTCGACCAGCGGTCCGGCCACGGGCATTCGGTCGGGACTGGCGCAGCGCAGCGCCTGCCAGTGACCCAAGGGAGGCTGGCCGGCCAGGCCGGACAGCTCGGGAATCGCTCGGGCCAGCGCGATCAGGTTGTCGGCATCGTCGACCGGCCGAATCGGAACGCCGGCTTCGTCGCGCACGAAACTGGCTCCCAGCCAATGCCGAAGCCCTCCGTTCGGCGATTCGTGGGCGGCGCTGAGGTAGCGTCCGCAGACCAGATTCGCGCGCAGCCGCCCCGATAGGAGCGTGGCGTCAATCGCGGTCGCCCGCCCCCACCATCCCTGCAGCGGCAGCGCGCCCGGAACCTCCAAGGACGATTCGGCCCCGGTCGCCAGCACGGTCGGAGCCAACGGCGCCAGTGGCCGACCCGCCGCGTCGAACGGCTGCCAGCCCTCGTCCCCGCGTTTGAGGCTGGCTGCCCGGGCGGTATTGGCTTCGACGCCGGGGATGGTCCCGGCGCCGGGCGTCCACCCCTGAAGTCGCCCGGCGCGGCCGAACCATAGTCCGCCGTCGGTCAGCCTCAAGCCGGCCAGTTCGCTTGCCTCGCACGCGTCGACCACGCGCGCATCGCCGGAGTGCATTGCCCAGTGGTCGACGATGCGCCCCTGGCGGTCCCGCTCGACGTCGTCGCACGCCAGCTTGAGGACGCCCTCCTGATGCCAAACCCCGCTGTCCTCCCAGTGCC
>JBFGYD010000492.1:0-2332 GCA_041587615.1 Lysobacterales bacterium | reverse complement strand
TGGCCGTCGCCCTGTCGCCCACCGCGAACGCTCCCGACACCAGCCTCGACCTGCGGCTGATGGGCACGCTGGTGGGCGAAACCGACGCGTCCGGAATGGCGATCATCGCCCATGCCGAGGGCGAGGGGCTGTACGCGATCGGCGACGAGATCCCCGGCGAAGCGAAGCTTCACGAGGTTCACCCCGACCGGGTGATCCTGATCCACCGGGGCCGGTACGAGACGCTGCGCCTGCGGGACGAAGACGAGGCGGCCGGGCGCCGTCGCGTCGCCGGCCCCGGCAACTCCGCCGCGTCGGGACGCGCGGGCACGCCCGCGCTGCCGGGCCAGGACTGGCAGGCGATGCAGCGCGCCGCGCGCCTGGATCCGGCCCGCCTGGCCCAGCAAATCCGGGCGCTGCCGATCATTGAAGACGGCCAGCCGATCGGTTTTCGGCTGCAGGCGGGCCGCGACGCTGCCCTGATCGGCAAACTCGGGCTGCGCCCGACCGATATCATCACCGCGGTCAACGGGATCCCGCTGAACGATCCGGCGCGCGCCTTCGAGCTGCTCAACCAGCTCAAATCCGAAACCCGGTTCAGCGTCGAGTTGAAGCGGGACGGCCGCCCCATGACCCTAGACATCGACGCCAGCCAGTTGACGGAGTGACCCAGTGACGTTGCCAGCCAAGTTGATCATGATTCTAGCGATGGCGCTGCTGACGGCCGCCGGCGCCGTGCGAGCGCAAACGCATACGCTCAACGTCCAGGATGCCTCCATCCAGTCCCTGACCGCGACCGTGGCGGAAATCACCGGCAAGAACTTCGTGCTCGACCCGCGGGTCGAGGGCGCCACCGTGAACGTGATCTCGAACAAGGCGATGGACGCCGATGAGATCTACGATCTGTTCCTGTCGATCCTGAAGGTGAACGGCTTCGCCGCCGTGCCGAGCGGTGACTTCATCAAGATCGTTCCCGACGCCGTTGCCCGCCAGGACGCCATTCCGAACAACCTCGGCGGCGTTTCGCTGAGCGGCGACCAGCTCATTACCCAAGTGGTCGAGGTCAAACACGTCTCGGCTTCCGAGCTGGTGCCGCTGCTGCGGCCGCTGGTGCCGCAGAACGGCCACATCGTCGCCCATCCGGGCAGCAACGTGCTGGTGATCTCGGATCGCGCCGGCAACGTCAACCGCCTGATCCAGATCATCCGTCGGATCGACACCGTCAGCGAGGACGACATCGAGGTCATCGCGCTGGCCCATGCCAATGCCACCGAGGTCGTGCGGATGCTGAACCTGCTGCACGGCGACGCCAGCGCCCAGGGCGCGGGCCCGCGGGCGATCGCCGACGAGCGCACCAATAGCGTACTGCTGTCCGGAGACCCCGGGGCCCGGCTGCGTTTTCGCACCGTGATTTCGCATCTGGACACCCCGCTGGACGCCGGCGAGGCGACCCAGGTGATCTACCTTCGCTACGCCAGCGCCGATTCCCTGCTGCCGATCCTCGAGGGCGTCAGCCGCTCGCTGGCCGGGGCAGGCCAGGACGACCCCGCGACGATCCAGGCCCATGCCGAGACCAATGCGATCGTGATTACCGCGCCGCCGGCGATTTTCCGCTCGTTGGCGGCCGTCGTGCGCCAGCTCGACATCCGCCGCCTGCAGGTGATGGTGGAGGCGGTGATCGCCGAGGTCTCCAGCGATTTCGCACGCGAACTCGGGGTCCAGTGGCAGGCCGCCGAGATCGATCAACTCGGCGACTCGGGCGCCGTCGGCGGCACCAATTTCAGGACCAATTTCGGCACCGGGCCGGGCATTGTCGACTTGACCGGCGGGGCCGACTCGAGCGGGCTGGTCAACCTGAGCAGCCTCGGCCCCGGGCTGAACCTCGGCTATCTGTCCGGCACCGTGCGCATCCAGACCGGCACCGACGGCGACGGCAATCCGATCTTTCAGGAGGTCCCGCAGCTCAACGTGCTGGTCTCTGCGCTCGACTCCGACTCCAACTCCAACGTGTTGTCCACCCCTTCGGTGGTCACGCTCGATCATCAGGAAGCGGTCATCAACGTCGGTCAGGTGGTGCCGTTCGTGACCGGCCAGTTCACCAACACCGGCGCCTCCCAGTCGGCGGTCAACCCGTTCCAGACCATCACCCGCGAGGACGTCGGGCTAAAGCTGACCGTGACCCCCCACATCAACGAAGGCGACACCGTGATCCTGGACGTGTCACAAGAAGTCTCGTCGCTGACCTCGTCGTCGGTGGCGGTCGACCTGATCACCCAGAAGCGCGAGATCTCGACCACCGTCATGGTGCCCGACTCGGGCATCCTGGTGATCGGCGGCCTGATCGACGAGACCG
>JBFGYD010000491.1:0-2336 GCA_041587615.1 Lysobacterales bacterium | reverse complement strand
GCCTGGATACGTTGAGCACCGATTTGGAGATCGATTACGGGGACGGTCTGCAGGTTTACGAGGCCCAGGACCTGTTGTATCGGGCGCACCCGCTGAATCCGAAGGTCCACGCGGTCATCCTGCAGATCGGCTCGTTCGGCTCGGACACCACGGTCACCGAGGTTCCTTCGCCGCGCGGGCGCTTTCGCCCGCTGGAGGACTACCTTCAGCAGTATTATCCGGCCCAGCACCGGGTTACGGTCGCCTTTTCGGACCGCGGCGACGAGTGGACCCGGTTCCAGCTCCAGTGCCCGATCGGCGAACTTGACGCCAACCGGAATCGCATCTTCAAGGGCACCACCCTTTACGTCCCGCCGCTGCCTTAGCTACCCCCCTGCGCCGCGACCCGAGACTCCATCTCGGCAACCATTCGCCGGAAGCGGCCGCTTTCTCTCAGACTGGACCAGCACGGGTCGTGTTCCAGGACACGGTATCTGATGAAACCGGACTGCATCGCGCGCTCGAGCGTCGACAGCGCGCCGCCGGCGTTACCCGCGATCGCCATCAGGGCAGCCTCTTGGGCGATGAAATTGGGCGTGGCCCAGCCCTGCTGACGGGCCTCTTCGGCGACGGCCAGCGAGCGCCGCAATGTGCGCGAAGCCGGCTCCGATTCGCCCAGGCGCTGCTGCGCCAGCGCGTGTAGGCCCAGGGCCGACAGCTCGCGGCTGATTTCGAGGTGATATTGGATCGCGTCGGCGTTGGCGGCGGCTAAATGCTCCTCGGCCGCGCGATCATCGCCGGCCAGCATGCTGGCCAAGCCGTGCCAAAAGTCGGCGACCTTTCGGTCCATGCTCGCGCTTCCCGACCGCGGCGCATCGAACGCCTCGAGCCGCTCCCGCGCGAACCTCGCCAGCGCCTCGTGGTCGCCGCTCAAGAAGTAATACTCACTCTGCAGCCATCCGTACTGCCAGTTGTCGGGCGCTTGTTCGGCAGCCCTGGCGATCCACTTCTCGGCTTGGGCAAAATCGCCCAAGTCGATCAGAATGTGGGCCAGGGTGATCGGGTTCTGAGCCCCTTCCGGGTCCATCGCCTCCGCTCGCCGTGCGGCCTCGAGCGCCTCGTCCAGGCGCCCGTACTGGCGTAACCACGAGGCCGTGATCTGGTAGGTCAGCGCACTCGCCGGATTCGACTCGCGAGCGCGGTCCACGTAGCTCAGCCCGCGCTCTAAATTTCCGCGATAGACCTCGGTCCGACCGACGTTGAGGTTAACCGCGACATTCAGCGGATCGAGATTCAGCGCTTGGCCGTAGGCTTCCCGGGCCTCGCTCAGCCGGCTCTGGTAGATCAACACGTTTCCCAGCCACATATAGGCCAACGCGTAGTTGTCGTTGAGTTGAATCGCCCGCCGGTAGGCCTGCTCGGCGGCATTGAGGTCGCCCAGATTCTCTTTCATCGCGCCGTAGCTGGTATGGACTTCGGCCAGTTGGTCGTCGAGATCGCGCGCCTTGGAGACCGGTCCGGCCATCATCTCCGCAGCCCGCGGGCCGGACAGGTCGCCATAGACGGTCAGCAAATTGTAGGCGTCCGCCAGCCCGGTGTAAGACGGCACGAATTCCGGATTGAGTTCGATCGCCTCCTGAAACAGATCAATCGAGCGCCGGATCGAACTCGCGGTGCGCTGGTGCCAATAGTGGCGGCCCAGCAGGTAAAGGTCATAAGCTCGAATCTGAGAGGCATTGAGCTGTCGCGAGCTTCGCGATTCGTCCACCAGCGCAACCTGGAGTGCGTTGACGATCGCCATGGAGATCTCGTCCTGGACCGTGAAAATGTCCTCCAGATCGCGATCGAAATTGTCCGACCACAGGTGCTTGCCGTCGTCGGCGTTGATCAACTGGACGATCACCCGAATACGATTGCCGGATTTCTGGACGCTGCCCTCGAGTACGGCGCTGACCCCGAGCTGACGGGCGATTTCGCGCGCGTCGGCGTCCGTGCCCTTGAACGAAAACGATGAGGTCCGGGCCGCGACCTTGAGATCGCCAACCTGGGCGAGGGAATTCAGCAGCGTATCGGCGAGCCCCTCGGCAAAGTACTCCTGGTCCCGCCCGGGGCTCATGTCGGCGAACGGCAGCACGGCGACCGAGGGGCCTCGCGTCCGTCCGGTTTTTGCCGGGTCCGCTGATCTCGCCATCAGCCACGCCGCCACAACGGCGGCCGCAAGCAGCAGCGCCCCGCCAAGAATGAACCTCGAGCGACCCGGCGCGCGCCACCAGGCCGTCGGAGCGATCCCGTTGGAATTGACCGCCACCTCCAGTACGTCGGAGTGGGTCGGAAGCGGGATCAGCCCGGTCACCTGC
>JBFGYD010000490.1:0-2357 GCA_041587615.1 Lysobacterales bacterium | reverse complement strand
GCAGGATCTCCACCCGCTGCATGTCGAAGAGCTGGAGGCTCAGCCCGCCCATCGCCGGGCGGTAGACCTCGTCGACGTACACGGCGACCGGGTTCTCGTTGGCGTCCGCGAAGTCGTTCAGGCCGACCCCGCGCAGGAAGAAGTTGATCACGCTGGACTCGGCGTTGGGCACGGTGTAGTTCAGTCCCGGGGTCATCGACACCACGTCGGTGGTATTGGTAAATCCCAGTTCCGAAATCTGCCGGGCCGAAAACGCGGTCATGGTAACGCCCACGTCCTGGAGATTCTGCTCGCGCTTCTGCGCGGTCACGGTGATTTCCTCCACCACCTGCGACAGCGCCGACGAGGCGACGCCGAGGGCCGACAACGCCAGGACGAGGCCGGCATAACGACGAACGGGTGTGCTTGAGCTCATGATTGCTTCTCCCTTGAATTGATCATTCCACGGCCCCCCGATCCTCCGGCACCACCGCCGTGGTTTCCACCTCTACCTTAGCCCGGTCTTCCATCAAGGCTGATACCTCCACCACTGACATGGTCGGAAAGTGGCGCCCCATCGCCGCGCGCCAGATTTTGCCGACCTCCTGGGTCCGATTCAGGTACTCCCTTTTGTCGGTCAGGTACCAGACCATTCTGACGACGTGCTCGCGGCGGGCGCCGGCCTCGGCCAGCACCGCCAGCGTATTCTTTAGCGCCTGCTCGAGCTGCGCGACGAAGTCGTCTGAGAAGAACTGCTCTTGACCATCCCAGCCGATCATGCCGGAAACGAACACCAGCCGGCCGCTGGCGCTGATGCCATTGACGTAGCCGCGGGGCCGGCGCCATTGGGGTGGCTGAAGGATCTGCATCGCTACCCTGTGCGCTCCGCCGCGACCGCGACGGCCTCGGGTTCGCGCGTCGACAGCTTGGCCAGCGCGGCGGTCAGCGCGGCGCCGTTCTCGTCGGCCAGTGCAGCGGCCTGCAGCTCTGCCGCCCGCCGGGCACTCTCGTCCCCGGGAGGGAGCTGCGACAACGCATCCATGACCCGCGTGTAGCTGCGAAGCCCGCGTTCGTAGGTCTCGCCGTAACCTTTGAGCAGGCGCGCGCATTCGGCCGTGGCCGTTGCCAGCGCATAGCTGTCGGCGACCCGCGCGGCGATCCGATCCAGCCATTGGTCGATGCGCTCTTTTTCGATGGCATAGCGCAACGTCGCCCGCCGCCAGCGCTTCATGCGGGTCAGAAAGTACAGAGGCAGAAAACCGCTCAAGTGCGTGGTCTTGACCTTGCGCCCGCGGTTGATCAGGCGATCGAGTCCACGCCTGAGGCGCGGCGAGTTCAGGATGTATCGCCCGATGCCCGCCGGCAGCGTGTCGCAGATCTCTTCGATCCGCGGATGCAGGTATTCGATGACGTCGACCAGTTGTCCCGGCTCGGCGCCGACCTCGGTGCGAAAGCGGCGAAAGCGGCTGGCGCGGGTCTTCAGATCGGCAACCCGGATGCCGTCCTCGTAGCACATGCGCAGCGCCAGAAAGCGGGCCGTTTCGGCGCTGAGCCGGAAGCCCTGTTCCGCACCCGCGTGCTGCTGGTCCAGCGCGAGAATCCGGTCGAGGCGATCCAAATACAGGCTCGCGTAACGCAGATCCTGAAAATCGGCGCAGCGGCGAACCCCTTCGGTGACCAGCGCACGGATGGGCGCCGGGCAATTCTCCACCCGCGCGCGCAGCTCCGCGGCCGCCGGATTGGCGGCGGTCGGGGCGCTTTCGTCGCCGCCGGCGGGCTCGGATTCCTCGGCCGCCCCCTGGGCCAGCGCAAAACCCGCGGCGAAGCCGGCCAGGTTCGAATCGACCGCCTTGCCGCTGGCGCGGATGGCCTGCTCGTAAGCCTCGCGCTCGAACGGCAGGGCCTCCGAGCCGGCCAGCGCCCCGAGCAGCACCGCGTTGATGATACTGCCGGTGCGCTGGGCAGCCGCCGCCATGTCGACGCAGATGAAGCGCCGGGCGGACTTTTTGCCGGCCGCGATCACCGCCTCGTGATTGACCCGGCCGTCGCCCAGCGCGGTGAGCTCGTCGATCGCGTAGACCCTATGGGAAGACGCAATCAACGTGGTCAGATCCGGGGTGACCAGGCCGCGCAGAATGGCGCGACCGGCCTCGATCAGCTCCGAAGCCACGACCACGTCGACGTCACCGGGCACCGGATACAGCGCCAGCACCGGGTCGCGGTTGCGCGCCTGGGCTAGCGCGCGTGGAAAAAGCTCCAGGTAGTAGACGGTCGCGCCGGTGCGCTGGGCGACCCCCGGCACCGACGTGGCCTGCGCCAGGTAGTCGTTGGACTCGGCCAGCGACACGATCCAGTCAGACATCCACCAGGCCGGTCAG
>JBFGYD010000489.1:0-2365 GCA_041587615.1 Lysobacterales bacterium | reverse complement strand
TGCCGCTCGGGCTGGCCGACCACTCCATTTGGCCGGTGTCCTCGCAGGCCCGCACGTTCAGATCACCGTTGAGTGCATCAGTCACAGAATTAATCGAGAAAGTTATTATAGGTTATTGACAAATATATATTTAACGACTCATCTAAAACCAGCGACGCACGCGGGCTTTGTATTCACGGTACGGGTCGCCAAACTTGCGCTCCAGGTATGCTTCCTCGTGGCGCACCGCGATCAGGTAGGTGAGCCACAGCGAAATCGGGACCAGCACGACCATCCAAGGGTTCAGCACCGCGATTCCGATGCCGAGCTGGATCAGCGCCATCGCGACGTACATCGGGTTGCGGGTGTATCGATAGGCGCCGCCGGTGATGATCTCCGGGGTCGGCGTCCACGGCTCCGGCTGCTGGCCGGTGCGGCGAAAAAGGCCGACCGCGAGCACGGCCAGCACGAACCCGGCTACCGCCACCGCGCTCCCGATCGGGATCGACCAGGAATAGTCGAGCCAGCGATCGAGCCAAACCGGCCACAGCCACTTGGCGATCGCCCAGCCTGCGATCAGCGCGCCGACGAAGATCAGCGGCGGCGGAAATCTTACCGCGGCGCGGTCTTGCTCGGCCGGCGCCTCCGGATCAGTCACGCGAGTCCTCCGACCGGCCGGGGGGCAGCAGCCGGTTCCAGTTCAGGGCGCGATATTTGTCGAGAATCTCGAGCAGCGGTTCGAGTGGGATCGCTTCGAGGGTGCCGCGGGAGCTGCTCACCGTGGTGGCTTTAAACAGAGCGTTGTAGATCGCTTCCTCGGTGGCCTCGGCGGTGGCCGCGAACAGCGGCGACATCGACTCGTTGACCAGCGACGGCGCGGTCACCGGAGCCGCGCTGCTGCGCGGGCGGCGCACCGCAGGGTCGGTCGAGAACGCGATCACGTAGTCGCCGGAGCCGTTGTGGGCGAACGACCCGGTGCGCGCCAGACCCATGATCGCGCGCAGACCCAGTCGGTCCAGGCTGCGCGCGGTCAGCGGCGCGTCGGTCGCGACGACGATCATGATCGAGCCGTCCTCGCGATCGTCGCCAGCGCGATCGCCTTCGAGCTCCTCGCGGTAAGCGTAGGCCTCGAGTTCGCGCCCCACCGGGGCCCCGTTCACGCTCAGGGTGCCGCCGAAATTGGTCTGCACTAGCACGCCGATGGTGAAGCCCCCGAGCGCCTCGGGCAGCACCCGCGAACTGGTGCCGATGCCGCCCTTGAATCCGAACGCCTGGGTCCCGGTGCCGGCGCCGACGCTACCCTCCGTCACCGGCCCGCCGCTGGCCGCTTCCAGCGCTGCGAACACTTGCTCGCGCCCGATCGGATCGGTCCACATGTTGTTGACCACCGAATCGTTGGTTTCCCCAACCACCGGATTGAGCGTGTGCTCGCCCATGCCGGGCTGGGTGTACATCCATTCCTTGAGCGCGTTGGCCGCGCTCCACACACACAGCGTGCAGGTCAAAAGGATCGGCGTTTCTATCTCGCCGAATTCACGCACCTGGGTCTCGCCGATCAGTTTGCCGTAGCCGTTGGCGACGTGGACCCAGGCCGGCACCGGATGGGTGTACAGGTTGCCCGGTCCGGGAATGATCGCGGTCACGCCGGTGCGGACGTCCTCGCCGCGAACCACGGTCGCGTGGCCGACCCGGACGCCGTCGACGTCGGTGATCGCGTTGAGCGGCCCCGGCGGAAAAGTCCCCACAACCAGCCCGACGTCCCGCGCCCGCGGGCGCTCGCTCTCGGCCGCGGCCGTCCACGCCGGCGCCTGGAGCAGCGCCAGCAGCAACATAAACCGGACTCCACGCATTTTCTTACTCCGCGGTCACGGTCCCGGCGACCGATCCGAGGCGGCGCTCAGGCCTGCTCGTAGGCTTCCAGCAGCCAGGCCTTGACCTCGGCATCCACCTCGATGGGATCCTCGAGGCGGACCCGGTGGGAGACCATTTGATTGAAGCCCGCGGCACTCTCCAGCCGGCTGTTGGGCTCGACCCCGTCGAGCCGGATACCGAGGTCGACTCGGGTGCGGGTGGATGGCTGGATCAGCGCGAACTGGCGCTTGCGCCGCAGACTGACGTAGGTTTTCTTCGGCGCGATCTCGACGTCTTCGCCGAAGCGCTCCACGACCCCGATCAGCGTGTCATAGATCGGTCTCAGGGCCGATTTCGGGCCGGCGTACTGGGCCGCGACCACGTCCTTGTAGCCGACCGGAGCCTCCTTCAGGAACTCGGCCGCGATCAGGTTGGCGTAGCCGTGGGTCACGCCATGCTCGGACTTGATGTGTTCGACGATTTCCCCGTGCTTGGTCAAACCGGTCGCCTCGACGAGCCGCAGCCAGGCGCCAAG
>JBFGYD010000488.1:0-2366 GCA_041587615.1 Lysobacterales bacterium | reverse complement strand
GGTCCCGATGGCAAGCGATCTCGGCGACTTTGCTTACGAGGTATACGACACCAAGCTCGCGCGCCAAACCCGGGCCGGCACCATCCTCCAGCTCTGCGTCTACTCGATGATCGTCGAGGCGATCCAGGGCCACCTGCCCGAACAGTTTTACGTGGTCACCCCGCTTGGGGTCGAGCCCTATCGGACGCGTGACTTCATGGCCTATTTCCGGCGCGTCAGGGGGCAGCTGGAGCTTGCCGCCGGCGACGACGGCGAGCCCCATCATTACCCGGAACCGATCGACCATTGCCAGGTGTGTCGCTGGTGGAAGCACTGCGACCAACGCCGCCACGCCGACGATCACCTGTCGCTGGTGGCGGGCATCTCCCGTTCGCAGCGGCGGGAGCTGGAAGAGCATGGCGTCAAGTCGCTGGAAGCGCTCGCCGCGGCGCCGCTGCCACTTCCATGGAGACCCAAGCGCGGCAGTCGCGCCAGCTTGGAAAGGGCCCGCGAGCAGGCCCGCGTTCAACTGGCCGGTCGGGTCGCAGAAAAACCGGTGTACGAGCTGTTGCCGGTCGAGGCCGGCGCCGGCTTGGCCCGCCTGCCTGAGCCCAGTCCCGGCGACATTTTTTTCGATATCGAGGGCGACGCCTTCGTCGGTACCCAGGGCCTGGAGTACCTGTTCGGCTATGTGCTGATCCACGCCGGCGGAAGGCCCGAGTACCACTGCCGCTGGGCGCTGGATGCGCGCGCCGAGAAGGGCATGTTCGAGGCCTTCATGGCGTTCCTGGCCGAGCGGATCGAAAAGTACCCGGACCTGCACATCTACCATTTCGCCCCGTACGAACCGGCGGCGCTGAAGCGCCTGATGGGCAAGCACGCCACCTGCGCCGAGGCGCTCGACGAGCTGCTGCGCGCCGAGCGCTTCGTGGACCTGCACGCGGTGGTTCGCCAGGGGCTGCGGGCCAGCGTCGAGCGTTACTCGATCAAAGATCTGGAGATTTTTTTCGGCTACCGGCGTGACGTGGATCTGCGCGCGGCCACCGAGGCCTTGCGCGCGGTCGAATGGCCGCTGGAGCTGGCCGCCCCGAATGACGTTTCTGCCGAAGCGCGCGAGGAGGTCCAGGGCTACAACCGGGACGACTGCCTGGCGACGCTGGGCTTGCGCGATTGGCTGGAATGGCTGCGCCTCGGGCAAGTCGCCCAGGGCATCGACGTACCGCGCCCGGTGGTCGAGGAGACCGAGCCCGGCGAGGATCTCAGCGAGTGGCTGCAACGAATCCGCGCGCTGGCCGACCGACTGACCGACGGCCTGCCCGAGGACCCGGAGCATTGGGGCCCGGGACAAAGGGCGCGTTGGATCCTGGCCAATTTGCTCGAGTATCACCGGCGCGAGGACAAGGTCGTGTGGTGGGAATACTTCCGCCTGCGGGACACCCCGCTGGAGGAACTGATCGACGAAAAAGCCGGGCTATACGGCCTCGATTATGTCGAAACCGTCGACGGCGGCACCGCGCGCTGCCCGATCCACCGCTATCGCTACCCGCCCCAGGAGTACGACCTGCGGCGGCATTCCGAGCTGCACTGTGGGGAGCACGAAATCGGCACGCTGCTCGAGATCGACCACGAGGCGCGAACGATCGACGTCAAGAAGCGCCAGAAGCAGCGCGCCACTCATCCGCCGGGCGTGTTCGCATTCCGCCGGGTCGCCGCCAAACCAATCGAAGGCGCGCTGGAGCGCCTTGCGATCTGGGTTGCCGAGCACGGCATCGACAAAGACGGCGAGCACCGGGCCGCACGCGACCTGCTCTTGCGTCGCGCGCCCCGCTTGAACCGCCACCGCGTCGGCCCACTGCGCAATCCGGACGAAGACGCCCTCAGCGCTGCAAAACGCCTCGCGTTGGAACTGAATCACGGACTGCTGGCGGCCCAGGGGCCGCCGGGTTCCGGCAAGACCTACGCCGGCGCGCGGGTGATCTGCGAGCTGGTGCGCGCCGGCAACAAGGTCGGCGTGACCGCCGTCAGCCACAAGGTCATACGCAATCTGCTGGCAAAGACCCTCGAGGCGGTTGCCGAAGCGGGCCCTGAAATGACGATCGCGCGCAAGATCCGCTCCGATTCGGAGCCGGGGCCGGGACCGGTCATTGAACTCACCGCCAACGACCAGATCGCCGGAGTCCTGGGCAGCGGTCAGGCCCAGGTGGTCGGTGGCACCGCGTGGTTGTGGTCGCGCCTGGAGCTTCACGAGGCGGTCGAGAGCGTCGGCGGTATCGCTCACGTCGCGGATGCCCGGCACGTCGGCGAGGCTGCCTGCGCGGTGGCGCGCGCCGACCTTGTGGACGCACTCGACCTCGACCCCGGCCTCGCGCGCCGCCGCGACCACCCCC
>JBFGYD010000487.1:0-2378 GCA_041587615.1 Lysobacterales bacterium | reverse complement strand
GTAGTCGGGCTCGCGCCGGGCGCGGGCCGCAAAATCCAGGTAGAAAGCGGGCAGATCGATCACCCCTAGGCGCCGCTTGACGCCGTCGACGTCGAGTTCGTAGATCGAGCGCTGGGCCGCCTGTTCTTCAAGCTTCACTTTGTCCCGGACCAAGTTGACGGTCGTCATCGCGCCGTCGACCCCGGACTCGGCCGGAATGATCTCGAGCCGGACCGTCGTCCCCGAAGAACCGCGAATCAGGTCCACGACGTCGTCGAGTCGCCAGCCGACCACGTCTACCGCGGGCTCGGTCAATCCCTCGCCTACCGCGACGATCCGGTCGCCGACCTTGAGCCGGCCGTCCTGATGGGCCGGACCTCCCGGCACCACCCGGCGAACTACGGTATGCTCGTTTTCGCGCTGCAGCACCGCGCCGATGCCCTCCAGCGACAGCCGCATCGAGATCTGGAAATTTTCCGAGGTTCGCGGCGCCAGATACCCGGTGTGCGGTTCGATCGCGGTCGCGAACGCGTTCATGTAGTACTGAAACACGTCCTCCGAATCCAATTCGGCCACCCGCCGTCCCAGATTCTGATAGCGCTGTTCCAGCGTTTCTCGAATGGCGTCCGGCTCCTTTTTCGCCAGCCGCAGCCGCAGCACGTCGTTCTTGACACGCTTGCGCCAGAGTTCGTCGAGTTCTGCGCGAGTTTGCGGCCAGGCCGCCTCGGAGCGGTCGAGCTGCAGCGATTCGTCGACGTCGAAATCGAACTCTCGATCGAGGAGCTGGGTCGCGTGGGCGATTCGCTCGCCGACCCGATGGGCGTACACGTTGAAGATCGTGAACGCGGGTTTGAGATCCTGCTTCAACAGCGCGTCGTCGATACTGAAACGATACGCCTCGAACTGCTTCAGATCGCTGGCCAGAAAGAAAACGCGGTTCGGGTCGAGGCTGTCCAGGTAGCGGTCCAAAATCGCCGCCGACAGCTCGTCGTTGAGCTTGGTTTTCTTGTAGTGCGCTCGGGTCAGGAAGGTTGCGGCCCACTTGCTGGCCTCTTCCTGGTTGGCCTGCGGTTCGAGAACGACCGGCCGCTCGATCGGCTTGGCCGCGGCGCTGCCGGCAATCATTACGCACAGCGCGCTCATCAGGGCCAGCCTATGGTTCGGTCTCATCCGCATTCTCCTCATCGACAGCCTTTAATATGACTTTCCAGCCGGGCCGCGGTTCCTGTGCGCGGCTCCGCTCGGTGTTCCGTGTGATCTGGGACCGTACCCGCAGTACACGCCCAAGCTCGCCCGTTTGTCAAGGCTACCGGCGACCGGCGGTCGAATCATCCGCCAGAAGTAGGGGTTGGCGCCGGTCAGGCCAGCCCGGCCTCACTGGCCATGCGGTCGGCGTGATACGAAGATCGCACCAGCGGTCCGCTGGCCACGTGGCTGAAACCCATGTTCTTCCCCGTTCGCGCAATCTGGGCAAACTCGTCCGGATGCCAGTAGCGCATGACCGGGTGGTGGTGCCGCGTCGGCTGCAGATACTGACCCACCGTGAGCATATCCACCCGGTGGGCGCGCAAATCTTCCATCGCGCCCTCGACCTGGCTCAGGGTCTCGCCCAGGCCGAGCATGATCCCGGATTTGGTTGGAATCCGCGGGTGCTGGTTCTTGAACTGGGCCAACAGCCTCAGCGACCAATCGTAATCGGCGCCCGGACGAACCCGCCGGTAGAGGTCCCGCACCGTCTCGAGATTGTGATTGAACACGTCCGGGGGCGTGTCCTTGAGCGCTGCCAGGGCGCGCTCCATGCGGCCCTTGCCGCGAAAATCAGGGGTCAGGATTTCGATCCGTATGTCGGGGTTGGCGGACCGCACCGCGTGCAGGCATTCGGCGAAGTGGCCGGCGCCGCCGTCCCGCAGGTCGTCGCGATCGACCGACGTGATGACCACGTAGCGCAACCCCATCTGGGCGATCGTTTCGCCGAGCTGCGCCGGCTCGCCGGGATCGGGCGGCCGGGGGCGACCGTGGGCGACGTCGCAAAACGCGCAACGGCGGGTGCAGACATCGCCCAGGATCATGAACGTCGCGGTGCCTTTGGCAAAGCACTCGTGGATGTTCGGGCAGCTCGCTTCCTCGCAAACGGTCACCAACGAATTGGCGCGCAGCCGGTCCTTGAGCCGCTGAACCGCGTTGCCGCGCGGCAGCCGCACCCGGATCCAATCCGGTTTGCGCAACGCCGGCGCATCGCCGTCGAAGGTCACCGGGTTGCGGCCGATCTTGTCCTCGCCGGTCTGTTTGACGCCGCCGGCGAGCGTCACCGGAATCGTGGTCTTGGTCTCGGTCATTCGGGTTCTCGAGCGGTCAGCCGCGCGCGGCCGCGGGCGTCATTATACCCTCGGCGCCCTCGT
>JBFGYD010000486.1:0-2382 GCA_041587615.1 Lysobacterales bacterium | reverse complement strand
GGCTGCAGATAAATGGTGAGTCCGGACGCACGTGAGAACGCGCGCAACCGACCGCGATCAGGCTCGCTCAGCGGGTCCAGATGACGCACCACCAGGACCGCTTCGCGGTCGCCGCAGGCGACTTCGATTTGCGGGATCCGGTTGCGCGCGTCGAGCGCCGAAATCGTCGCCGCGAGCTGCTCCATGCGCATGCCGACCCGCGGCGCCAGCACGTGGCACTCCCGCGTGTCGCACACGTAGCTGCGCCCGCGCTCTCGAAATCCGACCAGCGTGCGGCCCTTCTTGGGGACGTGGCGCACGCTCAAACGCGCTCGGCGGCGGTAGCCCCAGGGACTCGCGCGCACCGGCTCGATCAGAGCCGCGGGCTCGACCCGGCCAATGCGCCTTAAATTTTCGAGCAGCGTCGATTGCTTGGCCTCGATCTGGGCCGCCGGCGCGAGGTGCTGCAGCGCGCAGCCGCCGCACAAACCGAAATGCGGACAGCGTGGCGCGACCCGGTCCGATGAGGCTTGGAGGACCTGTCCGGCGACGCCTTCGTCAAAATCACGACGCCGTGCGATGTACTCGAGCCGCACCCGCTCGCCAGGCAGTGCCCCTTGGACGAATACCGCTTTGCCGTCCACGCGCGCGACGCCCCGGCCATCGTGCGCCAGTGAGCCGATGTCGACCTCCACGGGTTCCGGCAAAGTCCTTTTGCGGCTGCGTCCCAAACCTTACTCCACTGCGGGCGTCCACGGCGGACGCCGTGCGACCGGGGGCGTCCGAGGCCTATTTTTGCTTCCAGGCGCCGCGCGAGTCCTCGTAGTACCAGCCCGCGCGCGCCCGCGCGATCCAGCGCTCGGCGAAGGTCTGGCGAATTTCCGCCTCCCACTCCGGATGGCCGTTGGCCACCGCTATTTCGCGATAGACCGCCTCCCGGTCGCGGTTTTCCGCCGCTACCGCGGCCTGGACCCCGGCGCGGTCCCGCAGTGAAACCGCCGACAGGTCGCGCACCTTGACCAGCGCGTCATTGCTGAAGCCGATCGCACCCGAGTCGAAGTGCGCCGCCAGTTCGCGATCGAAACGCTCGGCCATGCGCCGCTGGATCGCCTGGATGGCTGGCGTGTTGATGTCGATGTTGGCCTGGGCATGCGCCGCCGGCAGGAAAAAATCGAGCAGCGCGAAGCGAGAGTGCCGGCCGGTAGTCGTTGACGCCTGCGGCTCGCTCGGCGCGGCGCCACCCTCTTCGGGTCCGATGACCTTGTCGATGAAGCGGTCGGCTGCCTCCTCCGCCGCTGCCTCGGGGAAGTAGACGTTGATCGTGACGCACGCGGCGATCACGGTTAGCGTCATCAAACAGGTAACATAACGTATTGATTTCATTTATTTATACTCTGAAAACCCGAATTATTAACTGACACTGTATCAGTCGCTTTCTGACTGCTCGCTGAACCATAGGCCATGCCAATGGAAACGACGAACGGCAAAAAGCCGCGTCAGTTCAGCGCCTTGCCAATCGAAACGACGAACGGCAAAAGCCGACCCGCTTCTTTGCCTTGGCAAAACCGCAGCCCGTCATTTGCCTGGCCTGCCCGCCAGGGATCGTTGGCCTGGCTGTCATGCCGGGTAAGAGTAGCGCAACTGTCGCTGGTGTGGGTACCAATGTTGATGGCTCAGTCGACGGTGGGGGCGCCGCCGCGGGTCGCGGCTTCGAGGCGCCGAATGAGTTTTGGCCAGTCGACCTGGGTCGAAAATCCGATGATGTTGATCCGCGGCACTCCCGCGCCTTCGACGATGTAGAAACCGCGCGCCGCCGGTGCTACGCCACCCATGCGGCATACATTGTCGGCCAGGCGGCAGCTCAGGCCCAGGCGCCGGTAAGAGAATTTCTCGAAGAATCGAAGCACGGTCTGCGAAAGCACCGCGGCCCCGCCGCCGAGGCTCGACAAATTGTCCACCGCCCGCTGGCTGATCTTGCGCCTGCCGCGATAGCCCTCGGGGGTCTCGAGCTTCAGATCGAACGCCACCGGTTCCCAGTTGAGCAGTCGCAGCCCCCGCACGGTGCCGTCCAGGCGGCCCTCGATTTCGCCGAAGGAAAAAGCGCCGGTCATCTGCTGTAGGTCCACCGCGCGGATCTCGACCTCGGCGGCCAGAGTCGGCAATACGCCGAAAATGCGCTCCAGCTTCACCTGGTCGACGACGACCTCGCCGTCGAACACGTCCAGCCGGATCGCGCCACCGACCTCGCCGACGGCGCCGCGAAGCCGAACCTGCGGGATTCTGCCGGACAGCGTGCCCTTCAGCACCGGCCAGTCCAGCGCGCGGGTAATCAGCTCCAGCGAGATCGGCTCGATTTCGCCCTGGAAGTCGACCGACATCTCCTCCAAGCCGACGTCGTTCAGC
>JBFGYD010000485.1:0-2388 GCA_041587615.1 Lysobacterales bacterium | reverse complement strand
GATCCTGCTGCAGGCGTACCGCTGGCTGGTCGACTCACGCGATGAGGCGACCGGCGAGCGCCTGGACAATCTGGAAGACCCGTTTCGGCTTTATCGCTGCCACACGATCATGAACTGCACCCGAACCTGCCCCAAGGGTTTGAATCCGGCCAAGGCGATCGCGGAAACCAAGAAGATGCTGATCGCCCGCCGGGGCGTTTGACCTCGCCGAGGGCGTCGGGTGTAAGAAATTGGTGCGACCGCGTTTCTAATAGGCGAACAGGCGCAACGAGGAGCGGCCCGATGATCGGCATATTGAACAAACTGCAGGATTTCATGGACGCGCTGCGCAAGCTGGACTTCCTGGCTCCACTGGCGCTGCGGGCCTATCTGGTGCCGGTATTCTGGGTCGCCGGCAACAACAAGTGGAATCCGTTCGCCGAGGGCGGCACGCTGAACCCGGCCGAGGGCCTGGGCGGCCTGGCCTCGTGGTTCGGCGACGGGCTGGGTCTGCCGCTGCCGCTGCTGATGGCTTTCCTGGCCTGGGCCGCCGAGTACTTCGGTTCGATCCTGCTGGCGCTGGGTTTGGCGGTGCGCTGGATCGCGATCCCGATGATGATTACGATGGTCGTGGCCGCGACCACGGTACATTGGGACAACGGCTGGCAGGCGGTGCACGACGCCAAGAGCCCGCATGCCTCGGCCAACGTCGAGGGCGCGGCCGAGCGCCTGGAGCGCGCCAAGTCGATCCTGCGTCAGCACGGCAACTACCGCTGGCTGACCGAAGAGGGCAGCTTCGTGGTCTCCAACAACGGCATCGAGTGGGCCGCGACCTACTTCGCGATGCTGCTGGCCCTGTGGGGGCTCGGCGGGGGCAAGTACTTCAGCGTCGATTACTGGCTCAAGCGTCGGTTCCGGGACAAGCCGGACCGCGAGTAGGAACTCGCCGCGTCGATGACGCGCCCTCGGATCGTCATCGTCGGCGGTGGCTTCGCCGGGGTCAAATGCGCCAGGGTGCTGGCCCGGGCCGGCGCCGGCCTCGATCTGGTGATGTTCAATCCGGCCAACTACATGGTGTTCACCCCACTGCTGGCCGACGTCGCCGGTTCGTCGCTCAATCCGCGCGCGGTCACCGCCCCGCTGCGGCAGATGCTCAAGCGAGTGCGCTGCCGCGCCGAGGAAGTCACCGACATCGATCTTCCGGCAGGTCGGCTCAGCTATCGGACCTTCGACGGCGCCACCGGCTCGATAAAATACGACGAGCTGGTGCTCGCGGTGGGCAACCGGGTCGATCTGGGAAGGGTTCCCGGGATGGTGACCCACGCGCTGCCGCTGAAGTCGATCGGGGACGCGATGGCGATGCGAGTGCACGTGATGGAGCGCCTCGAGCAGGCCGAGACCTGCGACAATCCCGAACTGAAGCGCTGGCTGACCTCGTTCGTGGTCATCGGCGGCGGCTTCAGCGGGGTCGAGGTGGCCGGCGAAATCAACGACCTTGCGCGCCATTCGCTGAAGTACTATCCCGGGATCGCGAGCGGCGACGTCAATGTCACTCTGGTCCACTCGCGGGCCCAGATTCTGCCTGAGGTGAGGCCGAAGCTGCGCGATTTTGCGCTTAAGCGCATGCGCAAGAACCGGGTCAACTTCGTGCTGGAGGCGCGTGCCAGCGTGGTGACCCGGAAAGGCGTTCAGCTCCAGGACGGACGCTTCATCGAGGGCGGCACGGTCGTGTGCACGATCGGCAACACCGCATGCGAACTGATCGAGCGGCTCGACGCCCCGAGGGAAAAAGGCCGACTGAAGGCCGCGCCTGACATGCGCCTGGAGGGATTTGACAACGTCTGGGCGGTCGGCGACTGTGCGCTGATTCCCAACGCGTATGACGGCGAGATGGCCCCGCCGACGGCCCAGTTTGCCGAGCGTGCCGGCGCCCAGACGGCCAAGAACATCCTGCGCAAGCGGGCCGGCCGAGAGACCCGCCCGTTTCGCTTCAAGCCGGTCGGCGTGGCGGCCTCGATCGGCGGCCACCGCGGGGTCGCCGAACTGTTCGGCGTGCGGGTGGCCGGCTTTTTTGCATTCTGGCTCTGGCGCAGCGCGTTTCTGGTCAAGCTGCCCTCGGTGTTGCAGAAGCTCAAGGTCGGGCTGAACTGGGCCTGGGAGACGGTATTCCCGCGCGAAATCTCGGCCTTCAGTGTGGCCAAGACGCAGCCGGTCTCGCGTGGTTTTTTCGCCGCCGGGGAGACCGTCATCGACGGCGAAACCTGCGCCAATACGCTATACGCGATCGAAAGCGGCGAGTGCGAGATCGTTGAAATCACCAAGGTGCCCGATGCGAAAGACCTTGCCGGCGAACTTCCCGAGGCCGGTGCCCAATGACATGTCATACCGATCAAGAATGATCTGTCGCAG
>JBFGYD010000484.1:0-2391 GCA_041587615.1 Lysobacterales bacterium | reverse complement strand
GGCCCAGCCGTCGCTGCACGCGGCGACCACGCTGGCGATGATCGAGGGGGCCAACGGCGATTTCGGCGCGGCGGCCGACTACCAGGCGCAGGCGATGTTTGTCGCCGTGCGCGACGGGCGCCAGGACCTGATCGAGTCGCTCAAGGCCGACCTCGAGGGCTACCGGCGCGAACGACTTCCGTCCCGTCCGTGGCAGCGCGACCATCCGCTGTCGTCACCGCCGCGCCTGAGCCCGGAAAAACAGCCATAATCACCTGTAACCGCCATGCCATTCATACCGATCACGATCGCCCTGCTGATGAGTCCGAACATGCCCGCGCCATTGACCATCGAACGCATCTTCGACTCGCCGACCCTGGAAGGCCCCAGCCTGCTCAAACTCAAGGTCGCGCCCGGCGGCGAGCGGGTCACGTTCCTGCGCGGCAAGCAAGACGACCGCGAACAGCTCGACCTGTGGGAATACCACGTCGCCGACGGAGAGCTGCGCCTGCTGGTCGACTCGAAGCGACTGGTGCCCGAGGAGGGGGAGCTGTCGGACGAGGAGAAGGCGCGCCGTGAACGCCAGCGTCTGGCGGGCTTGAGGGGCATCATCGACTACGCCTGGGCCGAGGACGGCCGCGCGCTGTTGTTCCCGCTGGGCGGGGACCTTTATTACTACCGGCTCGACGGCGGGACGCTCAAGCGCCTGACCGCGACCGCGGCGTTCGAGACCGATCCCCAGTTCTCGCCCAAGGGCAACTACGTCGCGTTCGTCCGCGACCAGGATCTGTACGTGGTTGACGTGGGCAGCGGCGCCGAGCAGCGGCTGACCCAAGACGGCGGCGCCACGATCAAGAACGCCATGGCCGAGTTCGTGGCCCAAGAGGAAATGGACCGCGACACCGGCTACTGGTGGGCGCCGGACGAACGACAAATCGCGTTCCTGCGGGTCGACGAATCTCCGGTGGCGGTGACGAAGCGCTACGAGATCGACGCCGACGAGGTCCGGGTCATCGAGCAGCGCTACCCGTACACCGGCACCCCGAACGTGACCCTGAAGCTCGGGGTCGTCGAACTGGCCGGCGGCAAGACCCGCTGGATCGACTTGGGGCCCGATCCGGACATCTACGTGCCCCGGGTCAAGTGGCTGCCGGACAGCCGGACGCTTTCTTACCAGCGCCAGTCGCGCGACCAGCAAACCCTGGAGCTGATCTTCGCCGACCTGGCATCGGGCGAGCAGCGCAGCGTGATCACCGAAACCGGCACGACTTGGGTCAACCTGCATGACGACCTCAGATTCCTGAAATCCGAGCCCGCGTTCGTCTGGTCCTCGGAGCGCTCCGGCCATCGCCACCTGTATCTTTACCGCAACTCCGGCGAGCTGATCCGGCCGTTGACCGAAGGCGACTGGCAGGTCGATGCACTGAAAGGAGTCGACGAAGGCAACCGTCGCGTCTACTTCACCGCCACCGAAAAATCGCCGCTGGAGCGCCACCTCTATGCGCAGTCGCTGGACACGACCGACCCTGCCGCGGTGATCCGCATTACCGAGCGCGAGGGCTGGCACGACGTCGAGATGCCAAGAAGCGCGCAGGTCTTCATCGACAGCTATTCCAGCCGCGACCAGCCGCCCCAGGTTTCGCTCGCCCGCGCCGGCGGCGAACGCCTGACCTGGCTGGTCGAAAACAAGCTAGACGACGACCACCCCTACGCGCCTTACGTCTCCTCTCACCGGCCCACCGAGTTCGGGACCCTGGCCGCCGGCGACGGGCAGACGCTTTATTACCGCCTGACGCAACCGAGTGGATTCGATCCCGAGCGGCGCTACCCGGTGTTCGTGCACGTTTACGGCGGACCGGGCGCGCAAATGGTCACCAAAAGCTGGAGCCGCCGGATCCTGATCGAGCAATACATGGCCCAGCAAGGATTCCTGGTCTTCGCGCTGGACAACCGCGGCAGCGCCCGCCGCGGCACCGCGTTCGAGAATCCGATCTACTTGTCGATGGGCACGGTCGAAGTCGCCGACCAGCTCGCCGGCGTCGACTTTCTGAAGACCCTACCCTACGTGGATCAGGATCACATCGGCGTGTTCGGCTGGAGCTATGGCGGCTACATGGTGCTGATGAACATGATGCAGCATCCGCACGCGTGCGCCGCCGGGGTGTCGGTCGCGCCGGTCACCGACTGGAGCCTGTACGATACCCACTACACTGAGCGCTACATGGGCACCCCGGAGGGCAATCCCGAAGGGTACGCAAGGGGTTCCGTCCTCGAATACGCCGAGCGCGTGTCAAAGCCGCTGCTGATCGTGCACGGCATGGCCGACGACAACGTGCTGTTCACCCACTCGACCAAGGTGTTCAAAGCGCTGCAGGACTCAGGCGTGTTGTTCGCGCAGATGACCTACCCCGG
>JBFGYD010000483.1:0-2399 GCA_041587615.1 Lysobacterales bacterium | reverse complement strand
CATAGCGGTAGTCGAAGTAATTGCCGTAACGGAAGCTCACCAGCTCGAAACCGGCTGCTCTCACGTAGGTCGAAAGCTCGCTGCGCGTGTACTCTCGAAAGTGACCGGGATTGCCGCGCGTCTCGCTGATCAGTTGGAACGGCTGGCGCCCGATAAGAAACTGCAGCCGCTTGTGGAGCACCGTCGCGTTGGGCGTTTGCAAAATCAGATGCGCTCCTTCGCGCATCAAGGAGCGCGCGAACGACAGCACCGGCCGGGGCGATGTGTACAGGTGCTCCAGCACCTCGCAAAACAGGATCAGGTCGTAGCGATCCAGGTCGCTGCGCCACGCGGCCGGATCGATCGAATGGTTCAGATCGTAATTGAAATGTCGCCCCCACTCGGTCGGCTCGTCGGGCTCGAGCCCGAGCGTGTCCACGCCGGTCTGAAGCCATTCGGCAAGCATGCCCGCGAATCGCGACCGGCCGATATCGAGCACCCGGCTCCCGGGACCGAACAACGGCTTAGCCAGCTCGAGCGCCAGCTCGTAACGGGGCGCGTGGTAGCGCAAATAGCCGTCGTTCGGATAGCGCGCCAGATAGTCGGCCAGCACCGGGTTCATGAACTGATCGCCTCCATCACCCGATCCGTAACAGCGGTCCCGACCTAGAACCGGCGTTCGGTCCGGCATTGAACTCGTGAGCCCATTTGAGCATGCTGGGCGGCAAACGTGAACCGTGGCAATGCGAGGAGAACTACGATGATTTCGGCCCGGGACGCCATCAAGAAGCTGCGCGACGGAAACCACCGATTCGTGATCGGTGAGCGCGAGCAGATGTTGACCGACCCCAGCCGCCGCGGTGCTCTGATCGCCAGCCAGGAACCGTTCGCGATCGTGCTCGGCTGTTCCGACTCGAGGGTGCCGGCGGAAATCGTGTTCGATCAGGGGCTGGGTGATCTGTTCGTGATTCGGGTGGCCGGCAACATCGTCGCACCGTCGCAAGTCGGCAGCGTCGAGTTTGCCGCCAGCCAGTTCGGCACCCGCTTGGTCGTGGTACTGGGTCACACCCAGTGCGGGGCGGTGCAGGCGACGCTGGACGAACTCGAGCGTCCAACGGAAACCCGATCGCCGAATCTTCACGCGATCGTCGATCGTATCCGGCCGTCGGTGGAGGAGCTGCTCGCCGAGGAGGTTCGACCAAATCGGGAGACCTTGATGCACCACGCCGTGCGCGCCAACATCCGCGCCTCGGCCGATCACCTGCGCCACGGGTCCAAGATCCTCGAACATCTGATCGACAACGAGGGTTTGCTCGTCGTCGGCGCCGAGTACGCGCTGGAAACCGGCGTCGTCGATTTCTTCGACGGCGTTCCAGCGGCCTGAGTGACAGGCCTGAACAGGCGCCAGGACGCGCCTCGGCCACCCCGTCTGATCCCGGTCGAGTCGCTGCTGCATTCATTATCGTCGTTCGAGCCTTGGCTGGTTCCATGCGGCACTTGGCCGCGTTGGCGCCGAGGCGGATAATGGGCGTTTCCGGTGGCCACGGGAGAGTTCGATGGACGATGCCGCACGCCGTTCGCCGCGCATCGGTCACCTGTCCTGGGGCCAGATGCAGATCGAAGGACTGGGGGCGGGCAAGGACTTCAAGCTGTGGCCGGGCGGCGGGCGGCCCTGGGATTGGCGCGAGACCGGGACCCACCATGTGCCGGGCATCCAACCCGCGGACGTCGAAGAGTTGCTCGAGCACGGCGCGCGATCGATCGTTCTGAGCCGCGGCATGTTGCGAATGCTTAAGACCTGTCAGGAAACCCTGGACCTGCTCGAGACTCGCCAAATTGCCGTGCGCGTCGCCGAGACCAAAGCGGCGGCCAAGATCTACAACGATCTGGCGGCGCGCGGCGAGGCCGTCGGGGGTTTGTTTCATTCGACCTGCTGAAATGGCTCGCGTGGTCGTGGCCTCGCGCAACCCGGTCAAGCTCGCCGCCGTGGAGCGGGGTTTCAGGCGGATGTTCCCGACCGGGACACTCGAGATTTTTGGAGCCGACGGCGACTCCGGAGTGGCGAATCAACCGACCTCGAGCGCCGAGACCCTGAGGGGGGCGAGCAACCGCGCGCGGGCCGCGCGGGCGGCTGCCCGAGACGGCGACTACTGGGTTGGGGTCGAGGGCGGCGTCGAGGACTCGGACCACGGCATGGCGGCGTTTGCGTGGGTCGTGGTGTTGTCCGCCGGCGGGATCGGCAGGGGGCGTACCGCGACTTTCTTTCTGCCCGAGCGGGTGGCCGAGCTGGTGCGCGGCGGGATGGAACTGGGGGCGGCCGACGATCAGGCACTCACCGAGGCGGTCGGGGCCGCGACCGGACAGGAGCTGCGCGCGCTCGGGGTCACGGTCGCCTACGCGCCGGTCTGCGACGTCGCCCT
>JBFGYD010000482.1:0-2405 GCA_041587615.1 Lysobacterales bacterium | reverse complement strand
GGTGCGGATAAATGAACCTGGCCCCTTTCTTTTAGGCCCCTTTCTTTTAATCGCCCGGCAACCCGGGCCAATGGGCCCGCGCGGCGCCGGTCTTCGCGACTCCGTCGAGCTGCCGACACAGCGCGACGTTGTCGTCCGCGGTCCGGGTGATGGGGATCGTGCCGCTTAGACCCGAAACGGGCAGATCGTAAACCACCTCGGCGTTGAGGCAGTCCTCGAAATCGACGGTCACCGAGCCGTAACTGCCGGCCGCGGAGTGGACCGCAATCGCGGTCGGATCGTCGAACCGGCCGCCGGTGGTCAACACCACGTCCAGCGTAGCGGTATCGCCCTCGAACGGTCCTTGGGCGGTGAGCCAGCGGTGATTGTCGTCGCCCAGCACGGCCTTGCTTGAGGCAGCCTCGGGGGCGTCAAACGTAAACCAGCCGACGAACATCGTCGCGCTGTTTGGGAGCACGTCGAGGAAAAAACCCTGGCCGGGTGTGTCTGGGTCGAACCAGGCGCCGCTGAGGCCGGCATTGATCTGGAATTGGGGGAGCGTGCCTTCCCCGCGCGTATCGCCGAGGCGGGTCACCGTCCCGCCGCTGACGGCAGCGACGTTGACCGCGACGTCGGTCCCCCAGTAGAACAGGGTAGAGGTTCCGGTCACGGTGCCGGTCAGTGCGGACTCGACGTCCATGTTGAGGGTCGCCTGGCTGACGCCGCTCACGTCGATGAAAGCGCTGCCGAGCGGGTCGCTGCCGCCGAAGTCCAAGCCGCTGACCCCGCTGACGTCCGCGACCAGGCTGCTGATCATCAGCGAATCGCTGCGCACTTGGCTGACGCCGGCCACATCGACGGTCATTTGCGACTGGGCGAAATCCCGCAGGGTCGCCCAGATGACGCCGTCCAGGTTCAGATCGTTGAGCACCAGCAGGGTGACGACGGCTTCGATGGTGCTGGCGTTGAGGTCCCCCGGCAGCAGGCCGATGTGCAGCCGGGAGCCGGTCTGGGTCACGGTAACGTGGTCGACGACGTCAGCGTCGATCGTGACCTCGACCAGGTAGTCCGGGTCTTGACTGATGGTCACGTTGTAGACTCCGGAGACCGAGATATCGCTGAAGTTGCTCAGATCGAACGTCACCGTCGTGGTCGGGTCCTCGGTGCCGCGAGTGGTGATGGCGGCCAGCAGCTCGCTGCCGGCGGTCAGGCTGAACAGCACGCAGATCGCGCACAGCCGTTGGGTCGTGCCTTGCTGTATATTCATGATCATTCACGCAAAATGACAAGCTTGGCTCCAGCATAAACCCCGGGCGGGTCAATTTTCTGATTTAGATCAAAGGCCTACCGCCCGAGGGCGGCGAAGTCGCGCTGCCGGGACGACCGATCTCCAAACCGTTGCGAACGTTCGCCCGGCCGCCCTGGACTCCAGCGCGACGGGTCTATACCCTCCCGCGGGACCCAACATCGCGCGGGATCGGAATGGGCAAACAGTATTCGGACCGGGAGTCGCTGCCGAACTATTTCGGCAACAAATCCGACGCCGAGATCGTCGAGTATCGGAGAACCCGCAAGGTCGAAAGCCTGGACGGGTTGCCGGGGCTGGATTTCCCGGATTCCTGACTCCGATTTTTTTGGCTCGTCGCCATGCAGTTATCCGAACTCGTCAACGTTTCCACCGAAGTCGCCGCCACGCGAAGCCGGTTGAAGAAGCGAGCGGCGCTGGCCGCCGCCCTGAGCGCCGCGGCGCCGGACGAACTGGCGCTGGTGGTCCATTACCTCGGTGGCGCTCTGCCGCAGGGACGGATCGGTTTGGGGCCGGCGATTCTCAGAGAACTCGCCGCCGAGCCGGTGGCCGGTTCGGCTTCGCTATCCCTGAGAGAGGTGGACGACGCGTTCGGGCGCATCGCCGAGATTCGCGGCAGCGGGTCGCAGCGGGCGCGTCGCGAAGAACTCGGCAGGCTGTTCAGCCGGGCGACCGGCGAGGAGCGCCGATTCCTGGTCCGCCTGGTGCTCGGCGAGATCCGCCAGGGCGCCCTCGAAGGCGCGATGATCGAGGGCATCGCTGAAGCGGCCGCGATCCCGAGCGGCGAGGTCCGCCGCGCGGTGATGCTCGCGTCCGACCCGGCGCCGGTCGCCGTCGCCGCGCTGTCCGCCGGCGCGAAGGGACTCGAGAAATTCCGGCTTGCGCCGCTGTCGCCGGTCAAACCGATGCTCGCGCAGCCGGCGGAAGACATTGCCGCGGCGATGCACGCGCTCGGCGAGGCCGTCCTCGAGTACAAGCTGGACGGCGCCCGGGTGCAGGTCCATCGGGTCGCTCAAGACGTCCGGATTTTCTCGCGTCGGCTCAACGACGTGACCGGCAGCCTGCCCGAAATCGTCGCGGCCGTGCTCGCCCTGCCGGCGCGGGAGCTGATTCTCGACGG
>JBFGYD010000481.1:0-2405 GCA_041587615.1 Lysobacterales bacterium | reverse complement strand
GCTGCTGATCGAGCACGGCGCCGACGTCAACGCCGACGACGCGCGCGGCAACACACCGCTGATGCTGGCCGCGGCCGAGTGCGATGCGGCGGTCGTGCGGCTGCTTTTGAGCGCGGGCGCGGACATGTACCAGACCAACATCCTGGGCCTGACCGCCTTCGAGCTGACGCTGGCCAACGTCAGCGACGCGGCCGACGCGTTGATCGATGCCGGCTATCGGCTGCCCTCGGAGGCCGCCGAGCGCTATCGCGCGATCTATCACGACGAGGATCGCATCGTCGATCTGATTGATCGAGCCAGCGGAGTCCGCCCGGTCCATGGGACCAAATCTTGATCCTACCGGAGCGCGCCGGAGGTGCCGGGCTGAGCGCTGGAGCCAGGCCGAGGAACGAACCTCACAGCGCTGAAGCGCGTACCTCAACATGCAGGCTGAAGGCCAGTTGTGGTCTAATTGCAGCGCATGTGAGCCGGCATAACGTAGCTATGGTTTCTGTCCGCTGGCGATGGGGCATCGGGTTGATCTGCCTGGGGGTCGCGACTCTGGCCGGGGGGACCGAGCTGTCCGGTCTGGTCAGGCTCACCGATCAGGGCGCCGCGGCCTCGCGGGTCAACGGCGTCATCGTCTATTTTCGCCCCAACCGACCCATCGAGCTACCCGCTGAGCCGCCGCGGGAGTTCGTCATGAGCACCCGCTACAAGGACTTCGAGCCGGCGGTGCTGGCGATTCCGGTTGGCAGCGTCGTGCACTTTCCCAACCGCGATCCGATTCTGCACAACGTCTTTTCGGTATCCGGCGACAACGGCTTCGACCTCGGACTGTACGGAGAAGGGGAGGGCTCCAGCAGGCGCTTCGACCAGGTCGGGCTGGTGCGGGTGTACTGCAACGTCCACCAGTCGATGATCGGCCATATCCTGGTGCTGGACACGCCGTTTTTCGCCGAGGTCGCCGAGAACGGGGAATTCTCGTTCAGCGGGGTGCCGGAGGGTCCCGGCCGGGTTTACCTGTGGCACGAACGTGCCCGACCGAAGGCGGTGGCCGTCGAGCTGCCGCAGGCCGAACCGCTGACGCTCGAGCTGGCGCTGACCAAGCGCAAGGTGCCCGACCACAAGAACAAATACGGCAAGTCCTATCGGGACCGGAGGAGACAACGTGGCCGCTACTAACAAAAAAACCAAAAGCCGCTGGTCGCTGGCGACCCTGATTTTCCTGCTGACCGCTTTGCTGATCATGCTGGTGGTGGGGCTGTCGGTCGGAGTCGGCGTGTTTCAGGGTCAGCGTTTCGCCGACGCCGCGGTGGACCAGGCGCTGGACCGAGCGGCCGTGACTCAGCTCGACTTCGAGCGCCTGCGCGCGCGTGAAATCGAGCTGATCGCTGAGGGGCTGGCGGCCGATGACGATTTCGTCGCCTACATCGAGAACGCGCTCGGCGCCGGCGATCTGTTCGGGGATACCGAGGTGGACCGGGTTTCGATCGCCGATCAGTTGTCCGAGCGTCGCGCCGAGCGTGATCTGGACCTGGCTATCCTGCTCGACGCCGACGGCGGACTGGTGGCGCGCACCGACCGTCAGGTGCGCCCGGACGAAAGCCTGGGCGACGATCCCTTGGTCGCCGAACTGGTGGCCGATCTCACGCCGCTGTCCGGGATCTGGCGCGACGGCGACGCCCTTTTCCAGATGGCGATGCAGCCGCTAGACCGGAGCCAGAACCTGGTCGGCTTTCTGCTGCTGGGCCGTCGCATCGATTCGCAGTTGGCCGACGAGATCAAACGCGCCACGGGGGCCGATCAAATATGGCTCACCGACGACGGCGTGGTCGCGTCCACGCTGACCACGGCGGCCTCCGAGCAGGTCTTGGGAGAGCTGCGTCAGGGCGAGCGGATGGCGAACCTGCTGGCCGGCGCGGGCGGCGCTTACCGCTCGCCCCTGCGCCTGGAACGCGGACGCTGGATGGCGAGCGTCGAACCAATCGGCGTGGACGAGCAAACCGCGATCGCGGCGGTGGTGTCGCTGGTGTCGCTGGACGATATCCTGGCCAGCCATCGCCGGCTGTGGCAGATCCTGATCGCGGTCGGACTGGGCGCGGTGCTGCTCGGATTGTTGCTGTCGCTGGCGTTGTCGCGCCGGGTTGTGCGCCCGTTGAGCCAGCTCGCGGTCGCCGCCGCGGCGGCCAGTGAGGGCGACTACCAGCAGGAGTTCGAGGCCGCCGGCAGCGATGAGACCGTGCGCCTGGGCAACGCGTTCAGGTCGCTGCTGAGCGACCTGCGCGAAAAGCGCGACATGGAGGAATACGTCGCCGACCTGTCCCGCTATCTGCCCGATCCGGCGGTGGAGCAGACCGCCACCAGTCGTACCGGTCCGGCCGTCGGAAGGCCGACGCGCGACGAGTTGGCGCTGCTGGCGCTGG
>JBFGYD010000480.1:0-2422 GCA_041587615.1 Lysobacterales bacterium | reverse complement strand
GCTCTTCCGATCTGATCGCGGTGTTGGTGTCCGGCGGGGGCGAGGGTTCTGCCGCGAACGAGACCCCCGCGGGCATGAAGCTGTAGGTGACGGTGCCGCCGGCCACTCTTGGGCCCGGGACGTCGGTGCCGCCGGCGAACGGCGATCCGGCGCCCCATTTGGTGCCGAACAGGATGTGCTTTTCCGCGTCGGGGTCCATCCACATACCGCCCTCGTCGATCATCTGGCCGGTCAGCGGCGCCCCCTGCTTGGCGTGGTAGCACTGCTCCGCGAGCTGAATGTACTCCGCCGCCGCGGCGCGAAACTCAAATTCGTCGACCGTCGCCTTGTCGGCGAGGAACTGGCTTCGCAATTCGAGGAAATATTGCTTGGCATCCTGGACCGCAACCTTGTTGCAGGCCAGACCCAGGGCCTGGGCTCCGACCGTTGCGGGTAACGCGAGGATCAGTGTGAAGAACGCCAAGATCAAACGGGGGTGTGAGCGGGTAGGATTTCGCATGTCTATCTCCCAATGACGAATTCTGGCTGAGGCTTTGCCCTACCGCACGATTTCGGCGTCGGCCATGATGCGCATGGATGGCGACACGGTGCGCCCGTTCGGGCACTTGCATCGCCACTCGATCCGATCACTAACGCTTCGACCCCTTGAGTCGGGCATTCCCAACGTAAGCATAGCGCAACCCTGCCGATTGTGCCCCTCCGGCTGGAAATTGCGCCCCGCGAGCCGCTCGCGGCTTGGCGGATGTGGGGAACGCCAGCCGTGACGGCAGCCGAATCGACCAAGGACTGCTACAATCTGCCACGGCAAAATGGCGCGGCGCGTGTTTTTTTCCGGATGGGCACCCGGCGTTCGGTAAGCTCACCCGCCTGCCCCGCCCCTTCGCTCTCCAGCACTGACAGGAGCTGCTCCGATGATCCGACTGGTTCCCATTACCGCCCTGTATTCAGCCCTCTGCGCGCTGCTGATTCTGACGCTCTCCGCGCGGGTCGTGCTGCAGCGCAGGGCCACCCGCACCGGCCTCGGCGACGGCGGCCAAGACTCGCTGGCGCGCGCGATTCGGGCCCACGGTAACGCGATCGAGTACATTCCGATCGCGCTGCTGCTGATGCTGCTGCTGGAACTGAACGGCTCAGGCGGCGTGGTGCTGCATGCGCTGGGCAGCACGCTGCTGGTAGCGCGAGTGCTGCACGGCTGGGGCTTGAGCCATTCCGCCGGGCTCAGCTTCGGGCGTTGGTACGGTACGGCGCTGACCTGGCTGGTGCTGCTCGCGGCGGCCGCTCTAAATCTGTTTGCGGTGTTGTATTAGTCGGCCGACCTTAAATCCCAGGAACAGTTTGAACCGCCCAAGGCTAGCTTGCTCGGTCTTCCACCACCACGCGGTTGCCCCCCGCACGGCGCGCCAGCGCCATCGCGTGGGCGGCGTTGGCCACCACGTGGTCGGGGCGGGCGCGCTCGGCGGCGCGGGTCAGGCCGATGCTCAGCGTGACCGGGTATTGGCGGTTGGCCTTGAGCTGCACGCCGACGCGCTCGAGCGCGACCTCGGCCGCGGCGGCGTCCACCCCCCACAGACCGACCAGAAACTGATCGTTGGCGTAGCTGGCGACCCAGTCCGAGCGGCGGATTTCGCCGACGATTACGTGGGAGACGGTTTTGACGATGGTGTCGACCGAATCCTGGCCGAGGCGCTGCGCCAGGGACTCCAGATTGTCGATTTCGATCAGCGCCACGCACACCGGCTTCTGATCGCGGGACGAGCGCAGCAGGTCGGCGCCGAGGCGCCGGAACGCCGAGCGCTTGTTGATCAGCCCGGTCAGCGGATCGGTGGTTCGATCGACCGCGGTCTGGCGGCGAAACTCACCGAGCAGCGTCAACGACCGCTGGGTATCGGCCATCAGGCGCCCGGCGAGATCGGTCAGGCCGGTATCCAGGTCCGGCGCGGTGCGCTTGTCGACTCCGCGGCTGACCGCGGTCGCGGTATCGTCCACCGGTTTCAGCAGCGCGCCGAAGCCCAGCCAGCACAGCATCAGGCCGATCAACCAGCACAGCGCGCCCACGATCAACGCCAGGACCCACATCGACGGAAGGAAAACGGCGAGGAGGGCCACCAACGCCAGGACCGGCGGCAGCAAACCGACCGCCGCGACCAGCAGAAACTTGCCCAGATAGCTGGAGCCCAGAGGAATCCGGTCCAGCAGACGGTATAGGCGAAAGCGGTCCTTCAAGCGATTCTTGTCCGCGGCTGCGCGGAGTCATTGTAGATCAAGGGACGCCCGCGGCGCACCCGGTTCGAACCCATGTACACCGCGCTGTCCTCCGCTGAATGTGGGCGCTCAGCATACTGCAGGGCCTGTATAGGCCCTAGTCCAGGCGTTTCTGCGCGCCTCCCTTCCGATCAACGGCCTGCTCCGGTATCGTGCCGGC
>JBFGYD010000479.1:0-2453 GCA_041587615.1 Lysobacterales bacterium | reverse complement strand
TGTTCCTTGAGCTTGGCCACGACGCCTGCTACCGAGGAGCGCTTCTGCCCGATCGCGACGTAGATGCATTTGATTCCGGTGCCCCTCTGGTTGATGATCGTGTCGATCGCCACCGCGGTCTTGCCGGTCTGGCGGTCGCCGATGATCAGCTCGCGCTGGCCGCGGCCGATCGGCACCATCGAGTCGATCGACTTGAGCCCGGTCTGCACCGGCTCCGACACCGACTGCCGGGTAATCACGCCGGGCGCGACCTTTTCGATCGCCGAGTAGGTCTCGGTTTCGATCGCGCCGCCGCCGTCGATCGGACGACCGAGCGCGTCCACCACCCTTCCCAGCAGCTTCGGCCCGACCGGCACCTCGAGGATGCGTCCGGTGGTGCGCACCTTGTCGCCCTCGGAAATATGCTCGTAGTCCCCCAGGATCACCGAACCGACGGAGTCGCGCTCGAGGTTCAGCGCCAGGCCGTAAGTCTGGCCCGGAAACTCGATCATCTCGCCCTGCATCGCGTCGGCCAGCCCGTGGATGCGGGCGATGCCGTCGGACACGCTAACCACCGTGCCCTCGTTGCGGGCCTCCGATTCGACCTTGAACTTCTCAATGCGCTGCCTGATCAGTTCGGAGATTTCGGACGGGTTCAATTGGGTTTGCATCGGTTTTCCTCTGATCCGCGCGCCTGACGCGCGGATATTTCCTTTTTCATTCGTTCTGTTACAGGCGCGGCGTGATGGCGTCACCCATGAGCACCAGCTTGCGTTTCAGCGAGCCGTCGATGATCGTGTCCCCGGCCTGGATCACGGCGCCGCCAATCACGCCGGGATCGATCACGCAATCGAGCTCGATGCGTTTTCCGAAGCGCCGTCCCAGCGACTCGGTCAGTCGTTCCCGATAGGCCGGGTCCAGCTCGGTCGCGGAACGCACCGTGACCTGCATCGTGCGCTCGGCATCGGCCTTGAGCTGCTCGAACAGCGCCGAGATCTGCGGCAGTACCGGCAGCCGGTCGTTGTGGATCAGAAGCTTGAGCAGGTTGTCAAAGCCTTCCGGGGCATTGGCCGGCGTAAAGACCTGATCCAGGGTTCGGTTGTCCAGATCGGGATTGCCGATCAGCCGACTGATACGCCGATCGCCGGCAACCGCGGCCGCAAACGCCAGCGCATCCGACCATTCGGCGAGCCGCTCGCGCTGCTGAGCCAGCGAGAAAACCGCTTTGGCGTAAGGCCGGGCGAGGGTGATGTCGGTGCTCATCGAGTTCGGTCTCGTCAGATGCCGGCAGCCAGCTTGTCCAGCAGATCCCGATGTGCGGCCGCGTCGATCTCCCGCTCCAGCAGACGTTCGGCGCCGGTCACGGCCAGCGTCGCAACCTGGCCCGCCAGCTGCTGCCGCGCGCGGTTGATTTCCTGCTCGATGTCGGCCTTCGCCGCTTCCACCTGCCGGCTTTTCTCGCTTTCGGCCTCGTCGCGCGCCGTTTCCACGATCTGGCCGGCGCGGCGGTTGGCCTGGTCGACGATCTCGCCGGCCTGCGCCCGCGCCTCGCCGATCAGCTTGTCGGCCTTGGCCTTGGCCTGCTCCAGCTCGTCGCTGGCCTGCTGCGCCGCGGCGATTCCGTCGGCAATGTTCTTGCGCCGCTGCTCCAGCGCCTGGACGATCGGCGGCCAGATGAATTTCATGCAGAACCAGACGAACACGATCATCGCGACCGTCTGGGTAATCAACGTCAGGTTGAGATTCACCGTGCTACTCCTTCACCCTGCGCGGGGCCCTGAGTTCTCAGTCGGGCCGTCTCAGCCGCCCAGCGCGGACTGGAGCTGACCCACGAACGGATTGGCGAAGGTAAAATACAGCGCGATCCCGACCCCGATCATCGCGACCGCGTCGAGCAGGCCGATGGCGAGGAAGAATTTAGTTTGCAGCATTGGCGCCAGCTCCGGCTGCCGCGCGGTCCCCTCGAGCAGGCGCCCCCCGAGAATGCCGACGCCGATGCCGACGCCCAGCGCCCCCAGACCGATCAGCAGCGCCACCGCGATGGCGGTCATTCCGATTACACTTTCCATTACGTACTCCCTTTCTTGGGTTCTTAGTGATGCTCGTGGGCCATGATCAGGTAAACCACGGTCAGCATCATGAAAATAAACGCCTGCAGCGTGATCACCAGCAGGTGAAACACCGCCCAACCAAAATGCAGCACCTGCCCGCCGGCCAGACCCAGACCGCCGGCGATGAACAGCTCCGCAACGAACAGCATCACCGCGCGCCCGCTGGACAGCCTGCCGGTCAGGTTCAGCCAGCCGGTGGCGAGCACCGCCCCGGTCACTGCCAGCCAGTAGACTGCGTGGACCTCGCCGTCGAACACCGACTGCACGCCGCTGCCCAGCAGGCCGGAACCGCTGGCGAACAGCAGCGCGATCAGAATGAAGATCAGCTCGCCGGCGTACAGGTTGCCGAACAGACGCAGCCCC
>JBFGYD010000478.1:0-2456 GCA_041587615.1 Lysobacterales bacterium | reverse complement strand
GTTTATTCAGCAGGCCGGAGGCGGCTGTCGCCGGCTTTCACCCCATCGTCTGCCTGAAACGGAGCTGGGTTATTGCCTTACCGTACACCGCAGCCAGGGCTCCGAATTCGAGCGCGTGCTGCTGATCCTGCCGGATGAAAGCTCGCCGCTGTTAACGCGCGAGCTTCTCTATACGGCGATCACCAGGGCTCGCAGCGCTATCGAGATCTGGGGCCGCCAGAGCGTGATTCGAGCGGCGGTCGCGCGATCCACGGATCGCGGTTCGGGTCTGGCCAGCCGCCTCTGGGAGCAGCCGGATGAGGCGCGCGGGCCGGCCGCCAGCGAGGCGTTGCCCGGGGGAGGCCGCCAGGGCGAGTTGTTTTGACCGGCCGCAGCGACGGGTTGCATCAGCGGCCGGCATTGTCAACGGCCACCCGAAAGCCGTCCGTCTGTTACCATCCCGCCCCCATGCGGCGCAGCGATTTCAATTACGAGCTTCCGCGGCACCTGATCGCCCAGCGCCCGGCCGAGCCGCGCAGCGCCAGCCGGCTGCTGGTTTTGAAGCGGGCGGGGGGCGCCGTCGAGGACTCGTGCTTCGAACAGCTCGACCGCTTGCTCGCGCCGGGCGATCTGCTGATTTTCAACGATACCAAGGTGCTCAAAGCCCGCCTGTACGGGCGCAAGGACAGCGGCGGGCAGGTCGAGATCCTGATCGAGCGGCTGCTGAGTGAGTGCGAGGCGCTGGCCCAGCTGCGCGCAAGCAAGGCGCCGCGAACCGGCGGCGTGCTGCACGTGGGTGACGTCGCGATCGAGGTGTTGGAGCGGCACCCACGCGGCTTTTTTCGGTTGCGCGCCGCCACCGGCTTTGCCGCGTTGATGGCCATTGCCGGTCACGTCCCGCTGCCGCCGTACATCAGGCGCCCGGACGAGCGCACCGATGAAGATCGATACCAGACCGTCTACGCGCGCGCCGCCGGCGCGGTCGCCGCTCCCACCGCCGGCCTGCATTTTGACCGCGCGCTGCTCGATCGCCTCGCCGCCCGCGGCGTGGAGAGTGCGTTCGTGACTCTGCACGTCGGGGCCGGCACGTTCCAGCCGATGCGCTGCGAGGATCCGGCCGAGCACCGGATGCACGCCGAGCGGGTCACCGTGCCACCGGGGCTGGGCCGGCGGATCGCCGCTGCCAGGGCGCGGGGCGGGCGGGTCGTGGCGGTCGGCACGACGACCGTACGCAGCCTGGAGGCAGCCTGGCGGGACGGTCGCGTGCGAGCGTTTGAGGGCGAGACCGATTTATTCTTGTATCCCGGCAAGACGATTCGCAGCATCGATGCTTTGATCACCAATTTTCACCTGCCCGAGTCCACCCTGCTGATGCTGGTGTGCGCCTTTGCCGGCACCCGCCAGACGCTGGCCGCCTACCGACACGCGGTGGCGAGCGATTACCGGTTCTACAGCTACGGTGACGCGATGCTGGTCATCTGATCGCAGCCGTGGAATTCAAACTCATCGAGACCAACGGGGCAGCGCGACGCGGCGAACTCGAGTTTGCGCGCGGTCGGATCGACACGCCGGCGTTCATGCCGGTCGGCACCTACGGCACGGTCAAGGCGATGACCCCGGAGGAACTTCGCGAGATCGGGGCTCAGATCATCCTCGGCAACACCTTTCATCTGATGCTTAGGCCGGGGGTGGAGGTGATCGCGGACCACGGCGGCCTGCACCGGTTCATGCACTGGGACGGTCCGATCCTGACCGACTCCGGCGGCTTCCAGGTCTTCAGCCTGGCCAAGCGGCGCCGGATCAGCGAGTCCGGGGTCACGTTTCGATCGCCGGTCGACGGTTCCGAGGTGTTCCTGGGGCCGGAGGAGTCGATGGCGGTGCAGCGCGCGTTGGGATCGGACGTCGTCATGGTGTTTGACGAATGCACCCCCTATCCGGTGGCCAAGGACGAAGCGGCCGCATCGATGCGCCTGTCGCTGCGCTGGGCCGCGCGCTGCCGAACCGCGATCGACGGTTATTCCGGCGCGCTGTTCGCCATTGTTCAGGGCGGGGTGTTCGAGGACCTGAGGGAGGAATCGGCTGCCGCCCTGACGGCCCTGGGGTTTGACGGCTACGCGATCGGCGGGCTCGCGGTCGGTGAGCCGGCGGCGGAGCGCGACCGGATCGTCGCCGCCACCGCCGCGATGTTGCCCCGCGAGCGGCCGCGCTACCTGATGGGGGTCGGACGACCGGCCGACATCGTTGCGGCGGTCAGGCGCGGCGTCGATCTATTCGATTGCGTGCTGCCGACGCGCAATGCGCGCAACGGTCAGCTGTTCACCAGCCGCGGCGAACTGCGGATTCGCAACGCTCGTTTCGCCCGGGATCTGCGCCCGATCGACGAACAATGCGGGTGCTACACCTGTCGCCACTATTCGCGCGCCTATCTCAAGCACCTGGACAAGTGCAACGAAATCCTGGCTAGCCGGCTCGCGACC
>JBFGYD010000477.1:0-2465 GCA_041587615.1 Lysobacterales bacterium | reverse complement strand
GGCGCTGGCAGGAAGCGCCAGCTGGCGATTTTCCGAAGCTAAGGCGGCAGCGGTGACCTGGGCGATCATGAAGCCGGAGTTGAGCCCGCTGGAGTCGACCAGGAACGCCGGCAGCCCGCTAAGATGGGGGTCGACCAGCAGCGCCAGCCGCCGCTCCGAAAGATTGCCGATCTCGGTCAGGGCCAGCGCGATCGAGTCCGCCGCCAGCGCTACCGGTTCGGCATGGAAGTTGCCCCCGGACAAGACTTCGCGGTCGGCGGCGAATACCAGCGGATTGTCGGTCACGGCGTTAGCCTCGGCCAGCAGCGTGCGCGCCGCATCCCACAGTACGTCCAGACACGCGCCCATGACCTGCGGCTGACAACGCAGACAGTAAGGATCCTGCACCCGCTCGCAGTCCGCGTGCGAGGCCCGGATCTCACTGCCCGCCAGCAGCTGGCGCAGCGCACCGGCGACCCGAATCTGTCCCGGCTGGCGCCGCAACCGGTGAATCCGCTCATCGAACGGGACGTCCGAACCGCGCGCCGCGTCGACCGACATCGCGCCGGCGGCGAGCGCGGCGGCGAACGCCTCCTCGGCGGCAAACAGCCCGCTCAGGGCCAGCGCGCAGGAGACCTGCGTGCCGTTGACCAGCGCTAATCCCTCCTTGGGCCCGAACTTGAGCGGCTCGAGCCCGATCTCGGCCAAGGCCCGGTCCGCGGGCAGAGTCCGGCCCCGCCAGCGCATCTCGCCGT
Source organism: Lysobacterales bacterium (assembly GCA_041587615.1). Classification (GTDB taxonomy): domain Bacteria; phylum Pseudomonadota; class Gammaproteobacteria; order Xanthomonadales; family SZUA-38; genus JBFGYD01. Next base: position 1,731 of record JBFGYD010000477.1, on the reverse strand, counting down.
GACCCAGCAACGTGGCGCTCAGGTGCGCCAGCGGCGCCAGATCGCCGCTTGCTCCGACCGATCCCTGGGCCGGGATGACCGGATACATCTCGTGGTTCAGCAGGGCCTGAAGATACGCCAGCGGCCCGCGCGACACCCCCGAGTATCCTTGCCCCAGGCTGGCGAGCTTGAGCACCATGGTCAGGCGAGTTTCCGCTTCGCCCAGGGGTGCGCCAACGCCGGCTGAGTGGGACAGCACCAGATTCGTCTGCAGCTGTTCCAGTTGGTCGACCGGAATCCGAGTCTGAGCGAGCAGCCCGAAGCCGGTGTTGATCCCGTAGACCGTTTTCCCTCCCGCCACGACGTCCGCGACCGCTTGCGCGGCGCGATCGACCCGGTCGTAACAGGCTGGATCCAGCGACACGGAAGTCGGCTCCCGCCAGAGGCGCTGCAGCGCGTCCAGGCTCAGTTCTCCCGGGCGCAGGATGAGTTCCGAAGCGGTCACTGCATCGGCAGCTTCAGGCCGTGCTCACGAGCGCAGGCGATTGCGTCGTCATAGCCGGCGTCCGCGTGGCGCATTACGCCGGTCGCCGGATCGTTAAACAACACCCGTTCGATCCGGCGCGCGGCCGCCTCGCTGCCGTCGCAGCAGATCACCACCCCGGCGTGCTGGGCATAGCCCATGCCGACTCCGCCGCCGTGGTGAAACGAAACCCAGGTCGCCCCGCCGGCGCAGTTCAGCAGCGCATTCAGGATCGGCCAGTCCGAAACCGCGTCGGAGCCGTCCCGCATCGCCTCGGTCTCTCGGTTCGGGCTGGCGACCGAACCGGAGTCGAGATGATCGCGCCCGATCACGACCGGCGCCTTCAGCTCGCCGCTGGCCACCATCTCGTTGAACGCCAGCCCCAGGCGATGGCGCTGGCCGAGGCCGACCCAGCAGATGCGGGCCGGCAGGCCCTGAAATTGGATCCGCTCGCGCGCCATATCGAGCCACTGGTGCAGGTGGCGATCGTCCGGCAGCAGCTCCTTGACCTTGCGGTCGGTGGCGTAGATGTCCTCCGGGTCCCCCGACAGCGCGACCCAGCGGAACGGCCCGACGCCGCGGCAGAATAGCGGCCGCACGTTGGCCGGCACGAAGCCGGGAAAATCAAACGCGTTAACGACTCCCTGATCGAGCGCCACCTGGCGGATGTTGTTGCCGTAATCGAAGGTCGGCACGCCTAGTCGGTGGAAGCCGAGCATCGCCTCGACGTGGAGCTTGATCGACGCGCGCGCGGCGGCCGCGACCTGGTCGGGCTCCGTTTCGCGCCGCCGGAACCACTCCTGAACCGTCCAGCCGATCGGGAGGTAGCCGTTGATCGGATCGTGGGCGGAGGTCTGGTCGGTGACCGCATCCGGGCGCACCGAGCGCTGGAGCAGCTCGGGGAGGATCTCCGCGGCGTTGCCTTCGAGCGCCACCGAGCGCGGTTTTCGGTCTCGGCCGGCTTGGTCGATCAGCTCCAGGGCGTCGTCCAGATCGCGCGCCTGGCAGTCCAGATAGCCGGTCGCTAGGCGTTTGTCGATGCGGCTCTGCTGACACTCGACGGCCAGCATCGAGGCGCCGGCCATGGTCGCGGCCAGCGGCTGCGCGCCGCCCATGCCGCCGAGACCGGCGGTCAGGATCCAGCGCCCGCCCAAGTCCCCGCCATAGTGCTGGCGACCCATCTCGGCAAAGGTCTCGTAGGTGCCCTGAACGATTCCCTGACTGCCGAT
>JBFGYD010000476.1:0-2471 GCA_041587615.1 Lysobacterales bacterium | reverse complement strand
GGCTCGGATGGGACCTGCCAACGGACGGCGCACGCACCCTCAATGGTTTGCTGCTGGAGCAGCTCGAGGAAATTCCCGAGGCGGGCACCGCGATCGAACTGGGCGAACTCAGTTTCACCATCACCGACATCAACGACAACGCAATCAAGACGGTCGAGGTGCGCGAGTCTCAGCCAGCGTGACGATCGCTTTCGGCGCGGCGTAGCCGCGTCAGCTTCTTGTTATTGCGGCCCGCCCGTGGTAAACCTCAAAGCCTGAGCCAATTCAGCGACTTATCGGAGCTGACCTGGAACCGACCATGGGCACGCACACGGACCCGAAGCCGACCGAGGAGCGACGCCGCTTCCATCGGTTCGACTTTGAGGCCAAGGCGCGGCTCTATTCCGGCAGCCAGCAGTGGGACACGGAACTGATCGACATTTCGCTGAAAGGGGTACTGCTGCGCCGACCGGAAGACTGGGACGGTGATCCGGGCGAGCTGTTCCGGGTCGAGGTCAAGCTCGAGGGCGGCGTCGTCATCAGCATGTCGGTCATCGCCGCCCACGTCACCGACGATCGCGCCGGGTTCCACTGCGAGCGGATCGACATGGACAGCTTCGGCCACCTCAAGCGGCTGATCGAACTGAACCTCGGCGACCCCTCGCTGCTGACCCGCGAACTCAGCGCACTCGGTTAGTCCCGACGTCAATCCCCAATCGGGAAGAAAAAAACGCAAAGGCGCAGAGACGCAAAGAGTTAGAGAAAACGAAGGCTTTGCGGCTTGGGGTCTTTGCGTTCAGGATCTTCGGCCCGGCCTAACAGGCTTCCAGCGCGTCACGCAGGCGCTCCACGGCGATGATTTCCAACGGCGCGCCGCGCTTGGGCGCGTTGCGACGCGGCACGATCGCGCGCTTGAACCCGTGCTTGGCCGCCTCCTTGAGTCGCTCGACGCCGAACGGCACCGGCCGGATCTCGCCGGTCAAGCCGACTTCGCCGAACGCGACCAGGTCCGGCGGCAGCGCCCCGTCGGCGAAGCTGGAGTTGACCGCCAGCAGCAGCGGCAGGTCGGCCGCGGTCTCGCCGATCCGGATGCCGCCGACGGCGTTGACGAACACGTCCTGATCCGAAACCGCGACCCGGCCCAGGCGCTGAAGCACCGCCAGCAGCATTGCGAGCCGCTGCGGATCGGTGCCCACCGCGAGGCGCCGCGGATTGCCCAGGTGGCTGTCGGCCACCAGCGCCTGCAGCTCGATCAGCAGCGGCCGGGTGCCTTCCCAGATCACCGTGACCACGCTGCCGGGCGCCCCGCGGGCCTGACCGGACAAGAAAATTGCCGACGGATTGCTGACCGGACGCAGCCCCCGGTCGGACATCGCAAAAACGCCCAGCTCGTTGGCCGCGCCGAAGCGGTTCTTCAGCGATCGAATGACCCGGTGGCGGCTGTCGCCCTCGCCCTCGAAGTAGAGCACCGCGTCGACCATGTGCTCCAGCACCCGCGGCCCGGCGATGCCGCCCTGCTTGGTCACGTGGCCCACGAGCAGTACGCTGGTCGCGTGCTGCTTGGCGAAGCGCACCAGCGCGGCGGCGCTCTCGCGCACCTGCGCCACCGAGCCCGGCGCCGAGGCCAGCAGTTCCGTGTACATGGTTTGAATCGAGTCGACCACCAGCACGGCCGGCTTCTCGCGCGCCGCGGTCGCAAGGATGCGTTCGACCGAGGTCTCGGTGACACAGCGGATTTTGGCAAGATCCAGTTTGAGGCGGCGGGCACGCAGCGCGAGCTGCTCGAGCGACTCCTCCCCGCTGACGTATAGCGCCGGGACCCGCGCCGCCATGGCCGCCAGCACCTGCAGCAGCAGGGTCGATTTGCCGATGCCGGGATCGCCGCCGATCAGCACCACCGAGCCGGGCACGAGGCCGCCGCCCAGCACCCGGTCGAACTCCGAGTTGCCGGTCGCCTCGCGCGGCTGGCTGGTGGCATCCACCGCATCCAGCACCGACACCGCGCTGCCGCCGGCGGCCGCGTAACCGGCCAGGCGGCCGGCCGCGGAGCGCTCCACGATCGATTCCACCAGCGTATTCCACGCCTCGCACTCGCCGCACTGCCCGGCCCACTTCGGGGCCGCGGCCCCGCAGGCGGAGCAGACGTATTCGGTTCTGGCTTTTGCCATGGGGGCACAGTATACGGGGTTGGAAGCGCCCGTCGGTCCAAGCCGGGCCGCTTCTTCGCCTACGGCGAAACCGCAACCCGTCTCGGCCCTGGCTTGTCGGGTGCCGACCCTCAATCATCGTGTGGCAGCGTCCCTCCGATTGCGATCTTGCTAGAATCGGTGCGTGGACTACGATACGCCCAATCGCCCGCGCCGCGCGGCCGACGATGTGCCGCTGATCGGCGAGTGCCCGGTGTTTCTGGAGACCCTGGAGCAGGTCTCCAGCGTCGCGCCGCTCGACCGCCCGGTGCTGGTCGTGGGTGAGCGCGGCACCGGCAAGGAGCT
>JBFGYD010000475.1:0-2488 GCA_041587615.1 Lysobacterales bacterium | reverse complement strand
GATGAGAAGTTCAAGCGGCCGGCCGAATTCGTCGGCTCCGTGGTTCGCTCGCTGGAGCCCCTGTCCGACGGAGACTACTTCTCGGTCGTGTTCCGGCAACTCGAGGCTCTCGGCCAGATTCCGTACTTCGAGGACCAACCGACCGGCTACAGCGACAAGATGGCGGACTGGCTCAACAGCAACGCGCTGCTGGGACGCTGGAATCTGGGTTTCGCGGTGGCCTTCGGGGACGTTCCGGTGGGCAGCCGCGCGGGCTTCGGCGACGCCCCGATGGATCAGACCGAGCGGGTCATGGCGGATTTTTTCCAGATTCGCGTATTCGAGCTGATCGGCGAGGCCCGCACGCCGGCGGAAATCGTCGACCGGCTCGTTTCGCGGGTGCTACATCGGGATATCGAGCGCGCCGATCGCGATGCCCTGATCGAATACGGGGCCCAGCAGGGCGCCTCGACCGCGCCGCTGCCGCTGGATCAGGCCGTGGCGGGGGCCCGGTCGGTGCTGGCCGCGCTGCTGGCCTCACGGTATTTCCAACAGCGCTGAGCAGAGGAAAGAACATGGATCGCAGAGATTTCATCAAGCTGAGCGGCATGGCGAGTCTGCCGCTGATGGCACCGAGGCTGGTGTTCGGCACCCGGCGCGAAAAAGGCGCAAGCGGCAACGTGCTGGTCTGCGTGTTTCAGCGCGGTGGCGCCGACGGCCTGAACCTGGTCGTCCCGTACGCCGAATCGGCGTACTACGCGGCCCGCCCGGCAATCGCGGTCCCGCCGCCGGGATCCAACGGCGGGGCGATCGACCTGGACGGTTTCTTCGGGCTGCACCCGCGGCTGGCGGCGCTGGAGCCGCTGTACCGCGACGGGGAGCTGGCGTTCGTGCACGCGGCCGGTTCCCCGGACGACTCGCGCTCCCATTTCGATGCTCAGGATTTCATGGAGAAGGGGTTCCTCGGCAAGGGCCAGGTGTTCGACGGCTGGCTCAACCGCCAGCTACAGGCGAGCGGTCCCGGCGGCGGATCGCCGTTTCGCGCGGTCGGCTTCGGTCAGTCGCTGCAGCTCTCCCTGCAGGGTTCGGTGCCGGCGGTAGGGCTCGCGCAGCTCGACGATTTCGATCTGGCGGCGCCGGTCGAGTCGCGGGCGGCCATCGAGGCGGCGGTGCTCGAGTTGTTCGACGGCACCGGTACGATCGACACGGTGGCTGCGGGAGTCATCAGTTCGGTCAATCTGCTCAAGGAGGCCGAGGTCGACACGATCCCGGTGGAGAACGGCGCGGTCTATCCGCAGACCACGTTTGGCGCGCGGCTGTCGCAGCTGGCCCAGTTGATCAAGGCCGACGTCGGCCTGGAGATCGCCGCGGTCGACATCGGCGGCTGGGATCACCACGACCAGGAAAACAACGTGCTCGGCGATCTGTCCGCCGACTTCGCCGACTCGCTGGCCGCGTTCCATACCGACCTGGGCGCGCGGATGGATTCAGTCACCCTGGTCGCGATGACCGAGTTCGGGCGGCGGCTGGAGGAAAACGCGTCCGCCGGAACCGACCACGGCCACGGTTCGGTCATGACCGCCCTCGGCGGGGGGGTCAACGGCGGCCAAGTCTACGGCGACTGGCCCGGGCTGTCCCAGGCGGACCTGAACCGCGGCGACCTGGAAGTCAGCACCGACTTCCGCACCGTGCTGACCGAGGTCCTCGACAAGCGCCTCGGAAACAGCATGGCAGAAGAGATCTTCCCGGAATTCACCGGGCCCACCGGCATCGGTCTCTTCAACCCATAGTCAAAAAAAATCCCGCGAACGCGGGATTAGCTCGTCGCCGGCGCAGCCAGTGACCTCAGCCGATTATTTGCTCCGGCCAGCTGCCGATTCCGGCGAGACCTACCTCTGCCGAGCCTTGAATCGCGGGTTCGACTTACAGATCACGAACAGCTTGCCGCGCCGCCGCACGATCTTGCAGTCGCGATGCCGCTGCTTGGCCGACTTCAGCGAAGAAATGACTTTCATGGCGACGCTCCGTTGCAAATGGCACACTAAAGCCCGCCATTATACGATTCAGAGCGTTCGTGAGACAAGCCATATCGCTGATTTTCGCGTTCGGCCTGGTGCTCGGGTTAGCGGCCTTCGGTGCGCGCAAGGCGCAACCGGTTGCGGCCGACCCTGGTGCGCCGCAGGATACCGTGCCACTGGTGTTCATACCCGGAACCACGGGCACGGTGCTGCGGGAGTCCGACGGCGGCCGGGTCCGCTGGGGCAACACGCGCAGCCTGTTTCTGCCGCGCGACCGGGGCTACGCGCTGGCCCTGCCGCTGACTCCGTCAGCCCGGGACAGGCGGCTGGAGCCCGGCGGTCCAATCCTGAAGCTCCGCCTCGGGCCCTACCGCAGGCTGATCTATCGACCGCTGCTGGATTCGCTCGAACGCGCCGGCTATGTTCGCGGCGATCTCGGCGAGCCGCTGCCGGGACAGACGCTGTTCGTGTTTTCGTATGACTGGCGCCTC
>JBFGYD010000474.1:0-2503 GCA_041587615.1 Lysobacterales bacterium | reverse complement strand
GGGCTCGAACCGCCGACCCGCTGGTTAACAGCCAGCTGCTCTACCAACTGAGCTACCGGGGAACGGGAGGCGCGGAATTGTCCGCAATTCCGCGCGTCCAGTCAAGCGATCGGCACCGGCCCGACACGGTGTTTGAATCGACTTGCTGGCGCATCAGCACCGCTTGCGACCTTTGCGCCAGGGGGGCTAAGCGGGACACACGATCGGCTTGCCGCCCGGGCGCGTGCGGCTGCTGCGGACCCGACCCTGGTTGGAGATGATGATCGCCCGGGGCGCCACGTCCGGGTCTCGATGACAGACCGTGAAGGTCACGTTGCTGCCCGGGGAGCGCCCGGACGGAAAGTAGCTGATCCGCCGCCTGGCCCGGGACGTGCTCACCCGGACGTCCCCGGCGATGGCCTGGGTCACCCGAATCACCTCCTCGGGAGGCTCGCGTTCTCGGCTCGCGTCTTCGTCGGCGAACACCATCAGCCCTCGCTCCCAATCAGGGTCGGGGGCGCAGGTCTCGCCGTCGAGGCTCGGACACAGCACGATTCGGCGACCTTCGCCGATGGCCAGCGTGCGCGCCAGGTGAAGCTGGGTGAATAGCCGGTCGTGAGCGGTCTTCAGCTCGTGGCGGCCAACGAATTCGGTCAGCGTCGGTACCGCGAGCGAGAGCACAACGGCCAGCACGGCGAGGCTGGTCAACATCTCGACCAGCGTGAATCCCCCGGCCGGGGGACAGGTCGTGGCGATCCTTGCCATCGTCGTTCCTCCTGGGTGGTCTCATCCTTGAGACCCCGATCGTGCCTCGGGAGGAACCGCTCGAACAGGGTCGGGCGGCGCTCAGTCGTGTAGGAAATCGCGCCGAGATCGTCCGGCGCGGCGCTCGAATCACGTCGCGGCCAGGAAATCGGCGAGGCGCTTCAGCGCCTGATCCAGGTTTTCGTCCGAGGTCGAATAAGACACCCGCAGGCAGCCCGGCGCACCGAACGCGCTGCCGGGCACTAGGGCGAAGCCGGCTCGGTCGAGCAGCTCCCCGGCCAGCGCGACGTCATCGGCCAGCCCGCGCGCGTCCAGCACCGAACGGAAGTCCGGGAGCAGGTAGAAGGTCCCTTCGCCGCGGGGACACTCGACCCCCGGCAGTTCGCTCAGCGCCGCGGCGAGCCGGTCGTGGCGCCGCTTGTACACTCGGGTCATCTTGGCCACGCAGCCCTGATCGCCCTCGAGTGCGGCGATTGCGGCGGCCTGTGAAACCGAGCACGGGTTCGAGGTGCTTTGGCTCTGAATCTTGCGCATGGCCGCGATCAGTGCCTCGGTGGCGGCCGCGTACCCGATACGCCAGCCGGTCATCGCGTATGCTTTGGACACCCCGTTGACCAGCACGATCCGGTCGCGCAAGTCGGGACAGACCTGAGCCAGATTCAGCAGCGGTTCGGTGCCCCAATAGATGCACTCGTAGATCTCGTCGCTGATCACGACGACCCGCGGATGACGCCGCAGCAGCTAGCCGATCGCCTCCAGTTCCGCCCGTCGATGGGCCATCCCGGTCGGGTTGCACGGCGAGTTGAGGATCAGCGCGCGGGTGCGGGGGCCGAATGCGGCTGCCAACTGCGCGGCCGTGACCCGGTAGCCGTCGCCGGCCTCGGCCGGTACGGCAACCGGTGACGCGTCGGCCAGCCTGACCATGTCGGGATAGGACACCCAGTAGGGGGCCGGAATCACGACCTCGTCCCCGGGTCCGACCAGCGCCAGCAGGCAGTTGAAGATCGCGTGCTTGGCCCCGCACGATACCAGGATCTCGGCCGGCGCGTATTCGAGCCCGTTGTCGCGCTCGAGTTTGGTGGCGATCGCCCGCTTCAGCCGCGAGGTGCCGTCCACCGCGGTGTATTTGGTCTCGCCGGCCCGAATCGCCGCGACCGCCGCCGCCACGACGTGCTCAGGGGTCGGAAAATCCGGCTCTCCCGCGCCCAGCGAGATGACGTCGCGACCGGCCTCGCGCAGGGCCTCGGCCTGCATGCTCACGGCGATGGTGGCCGATGGCTTCACGCGTCCGATCCGCTCGCTCAATTGCAGACTCATGCGGGTTCCTCTTATGGGGTCGGCGTCCTGTAAGTGTTGGGCAACGAAAAATTCAAACAGGACCCTGGCATCGTACAATGTCCGATTGGCCACGCATAATTGACCCTATGGACCGCTTTGAACTCGTTTCCGATTTCCAGCCGGCGGGCGATCAGCCCGAGGCCATCCAAACGCTCGTCGCGGGCTTTCGCGCCGGCCTGCAGCGACAGACCCTGCTCGGGGTGACCGGTTCGGGCAAGACCTTCACGATGGCCAATCTGATCGCCCGGATCCAGAAACCGACCATGGTGATGGCGCCGAACAAGACCCTGGCCGCCCAGCTCTATGGTGAATTCAAGGAGTTCTTTCCGCACAACGCGGTCGAGTATTTCGTCTCTTATTACGACTACTACCAGCCCGAGGCCTACGTGCCGGCGACCGACACTTATATCGAGAAGGACGC
>JBFGYD010000473.1:0-2510 GCA_041587615.1 Lysobacterales bacterium | reverse complement strand
TGCTGAGCCTGGTCGCGAAGATGCGCCAGGAGAATCACAGCCTGCGCGCCAGCCAGGAGGCGCTGGTCGCCGAGCGCGCGAATCTGGTGGCCAAGAACGAGCAGGCCCGCTCGCGGGTGGAAGCGATGATCAACCGCCTGAAGTCTCTGGAGCAGAGCACATGAGCGCCAAGGAAGCGGTGACGGTCAACATTCTGGACCGCGAATACCGGATCGCCTGCGAACCTGGAGAACGCCGCCAGCTGCTCGACGCGGCCGATCTGCTCGACCAGCAAATGCGCTCGGTGCGCGACGGCGGCAACATCGTCGGGGTCGAGAAGATCGCGGTCCTGGCCGGCCTCAATTTCGCCAACGACCTGCTGCTGGCTCGCGCCCGCGAGCAACAGGTCGCCGACGACGTGAGCTCGCGGGTGAAGTCGCTGCGGGACCGGCTCGACGCCGAGCACCTCGAATGAAGCGTGCTCGCCGGTGGCGGGCCGAACAATTTCCAAGCTTTTCAACGACCACCGTCGGGTTTGCCGAATCGACCCGAACGTCCGCCCGGTGAAACTCGTGAAATATGAGGGCTGGAACTCCCGCCGCGGACCGGTTTAGGCTACAATAATCCTCGGACATCCTCTGCCGTGTACGACAGCGAAGTCTGCTATGCCTTGGCCTCTTATTGACGACCTCGGAGAAACGGAACTGCGATGCGTGTGCAGGTCTGCCACGAGCGGAAAGCCTAACCCGCGGGGAGTTTCACCACCTGAACCTTCGGTTCAAGGTCGCCCTCTTCGTACCGGCACAGGCGGAGGATGCTCCCCCACTCCGGCCAGGTGATATTGAAGGTTGGAATCCCCGAACCGGCTCAGAGCGCGGCTACGCGCCCGGCGCGCGGCGCTGCCCGCCAGCGAGCGCACGAAAGCCGCCGGTGCCTTCTGCCAGCGCCTGGTCGAACAGCCGTGGTTCGCCGACGTCCGGCATCTCGCCGCCTACCTGGCGGTGAACGGCGAATTGGATCCAGGCCCCTTGCTGGCCGAGGCACACCGCCGCGGTAAAGCGCCGTGGGTCCCGGTCGTGACCGATAGCACTCTGCGCTTCGCCGCCTGGGACCCCACCGTCGCTCTCGAACCAAACCGCTTCGGCATTCCCGAGCCTGCCGAATCGGACCGGCGCTACCGAGAACCCTGGCAACTGGACCTGGCGGTGCTGCCGCTGGTCGCGTTCGACCGCCGCGGCGCGCGGCTCGGCATGGGCGGTGGGTTCTACGATCGTGCCTTCTCGTTTATCCTGCATCCTGGTTCCGGCTCCCGACCGCGCCTGGTCGGCGCCGCATACGCCTTTCAGGAGGTATCCGGGCTCGATCCCAAAGCCTGGGACGTACCGCTGGACGCGATCGCAACCGACAAAGAATGGATCGTCATCGAGGGTTGAATATGCAGTATTGGCTGGTCAAGAGCGAACCCGACGAGTTCAGCATCGACGATCTCGCCGCGGCGCCAAAGCGCACCGATCACTGGGATGGCGTGCGCAACTACCAGGCCCGCAACTTCATGCGCGATCAGATGAAGCGCGGCGATCAGGTCTTTTTCTATCACTCCAATTGTCAAACGCCCGGCATCGTCGGGATCGCCGAGGTCGTTCGCGAAGGCTATCCCGATCACACCGCGTTCGACCCCGACGACAAACACTACGATCCCAAGAGCGATCCGGAAAACCCACGCTGGTTCATGGTCGACGTGCGTTTCAAGCGCAAGCTCGAGCGCACCATCACGCTGCGCGAACTGAAGGCCCGCGACGACCTGGGCGACTTCGCGCTGGTGCGCAGGGGCAACCGCCTGTCGGTAATGCCGGTGGCGCCGGAGCACTGGCGCGTGATTCTGTCGCTGGAGTGAGCGCATGAACGCCGACCAGTCCGAGCGCAAGCGCGAGGTCGCCGCCGCCGCCGCCGCGGAGGTCCGCGACGGTACGGTGCTCGGCGTGGGCACCGGCTCGACGGTGAACTGCTTCATCGCCGCGCTGGAGAAACGGCGAATCCGGCTGGAAGCGGCCGTATCCTCGTCCGAGGCCACCACCCGCGAACTCGAGCGCATCGGGGTGCCGGTCGGCGAGCTGAATCACGTCGGCACGCTGGAGCTTTACGTCGACGGCGCCGACGAGGTCGATCCTCACCGGCGTCTAATCAAAGGCGGCGGCGGCGCGCTGACCCGCGAGAAAATTATCGCCGCCGCCAGCCGCCGGTTCCTCTGCATCGTTGACGACAGCAAGCTGGTCGACGTGCTGGGCGCTTTTCCGCTGCCGGTCGAGGTGATCCCGATGGCGCGCAGCTACGTGGCGCGACAGCTGGTCGCGATCGGCGGACAGCCGCAGTACCGCGAGGGGGTGGTGACCGACAACGGCAACCAGATCCTGGACGTGCACAACCTGGACCTGGTCGATCCGGCGGCGATGGAGGATCGGATCAACGGACTCGCCGGGGTCGTGACGGTGGGCCTGTTCGCGAATCGCCCTGCCGATGAGGTGCTGGTGGCG
>JBFGYD010000472.1:0-2518 GCA_041587615.1 Lysobacterales bacterium | reverse complement strand
GGCTGACGTCGATGAGCTGGCGCAGGACCGACTTCTCGCGCACGATGTCGGCATAAGCGACGATGTTGGCGGCCCCCGGCGTGTTGTTCGCCAGCGCCGTGATGTAGGCCGCGCCGCCGACCTCGGCGGCCAGTTCGTGGGACTCGAACCACTCGCCCAGCGTCACCGCGTCGCAGGGCTGGGATTTTTCCATCAAATCCGCGATCGCGCGGAAGATCAGGCGGTGGTCACGGCGGTAGAAATCCGCTTCGTTCAGGCGGTCGGCGACCCGGTCCCAGGCCTCGTTGACCAGCATCAAGCCGCCGAGCACCGCCTGTTCCGCCTCGACGGACTGCGGCGGAACCTTGATCGGTTCGACGTTGCGTTGGGGGTCGGCGGCCGGGCTCATGGGTGCGGCTCATGCAACAGACGGGTAGATATTAGCCGCACTCAATTAGACTCGCCAGCCCGTCATCGCAAGCCATTGAAAACGGCGCAAAACGGAAATCGAATTCCCGATTTTGGGCCATTTCGCGCGAACGGGCAGGCGCCGCCAGCGCGATTGCCCGATGGTTTTTAGGACTCTTCGCCGACGACGATGACCTTGATCTTGCAGTCGACTTCGGCCAGCAGGTGCAGGTCCACCTCGTACTCGCCGGCGAGCCGGAACGGGCCCTCCGCCAGGATGACCTCGCTCTTGTCGATCGCATAGCCGGCCTCGGTCATCGCCTGCGCGATTTCGCGCGGTCCGACCGAGCCATAGAGCTTGCCCTCGCTGCTGGCGTTGGCGGTGATCGTGACCGTCTGCCCGTCGAGCACGTCGCGCCGGGCCGTGGCCGCGGTAGTGCGCTCCAAGGCCCGCTTTTCGAGTTCGACGCGGCGCTCCTCGAAGCTCTTGCGGTTTTCCTCGGTCGCCTCGACCGCCTTGCCCCTCGGCACCAGGTAGTTGCGACCGTAGCCGGGTTTGACCTCGACCACGTCGCCCAGGCGGCCCAGATTCTGGATGTTTTCCAACAGGATCAGTTGCATGTTTCTAACCTCAAATCACTTCGATGCCGAGCGTGCGGCGAAGGCACGCACGTCGAAAAACTCGTTGACCAGCCCCAACAGGGGCACGACCAGCACCAGCGAGTTGCCCGACAACAAGCCGGCCACGCACAGCAAGTAGGCCAACACCAGCCACGCGCCGCCGCCGGCCAGGATACCGACCAGCCCGTGGATCACGGCGAATCCCTGGATGATCCACACGAGCAGCAGGATCGCGGCGACGTTCAACAGCCAGTCCCGGTCCATCAGCGCCGCGAGCATGAAACACGCCGCGGTCGCCAGTGCCAGCGGCCGGTACAGCCGGAGGCGGTGGAATTCGAGCCGGAACCCGCCTGGGTTCGCCAGTTTCGCGTGCCATGAGCGGCCGATGAACAGGCTCCCGCAGGCCACCAGCAGCAGGCCCCCGAACACGTTGCCGCTAAAGCCGCGCCACTGTACCGCATCGGCCAGTTGGCGCAGCTCGCTCGGATCGAATCCGGCGTTGCCGGACTCTCTCATCTGCGCCGCGAGGGTGTCGAGCAAACGCACGAAACCGTCGCGCCAGAAAGCCGCCGGATCCGGGACCAGCAGCCAGAAAATCGACAACGCGCCGACCGCCAGCGCGATGCCGAGCCAGATGCTCAGGTGCAGCGCGGAGAAGCGCCGCAGCACCGAGGCCATCGCGACGATCGCCGTCAGCAGGCCCAGCATCCCCAGCAGGTTCGCATCCGGCCCCTGGCCCGCCAGCAGCAGCAGCCCGGCGACCACCGACCAGCCCGCCAGTCCCGCGATCAGGCCTTCCACCGAGCCGCGGCGCAAGGTCACCAGCGCCACCGACGCGCCGCTCAATAGAATCGCCGGCGGAATCGCGATCCCAATCGCGATCCCGGCCGCGATCAACAGGATCGCACTGAGCCTCCGACGATCGACGAATCCAGCCAGCATGAGCGGTCGCGTTGTGCGCGGGCTGCCCGCGCAGCCCACCGGTCAGTGGTTGTCGGTGTACGGCAGCAGCGCCAGGTAGCGCGCGCGCTTGATCGCGGTCGCAAGCTGTCGCTGGTAGCGGGCCTTGGTGCCGGTGATTCGGCTCGGAACAATCTTGCCGGTCTCGCCGATGTACTGCTTCAGGGTGTTGAGATCTTTGTAGTCGATCTCGGTCACGCCCTCGGCGGTAAACCGACAGAATTTCCGGCGGCGGAAGAATCGTGCCATATCTGTTCGCTCCTTCGTGTCCTAGCTCGTTAGTCCTGCCGCTCGGCAACCGGTTCGGCTGCCTCTTCGCCAGAATCCTCGGATTTCGCGTCGCTCTTGGCGGCCGGCGCTTCGGCGCCCTCGGATTTCGCGTCGCTTTTGGCGGCCGGCGCTTCGGCGTCCTCGGCTTTCGCGTCGCTTTTGGCGGCCGGCGCTTCGGCGTCCTCGGCTTTCGCGTCGCTTTTGGCGGCCGGCGCCTCGGCGCTCTCGCCCTCGGCCTCCTCCTCTTCCTCGTCGCTGGCGGCATCGCTATCGCTGGAAG
>JBFGYD010000471.1:0-2523 GCA_041587615.1 Lysobacterales bacterium | reverse complement strand
GGGTCGCACTGAAGAGCGCGCGCCCCCGCGACCTGACCACGCTGGGCGCCGCGCTGGCTCTGCTGCCCGAGCTGCGCGCGTGCCTGGACGGCGTCGACAGCCCGCGTTTGGCGGAACTGTACGTCCTGCTGGCGCCGCTGCCGGACTCCCAGACTCTGCTCGAGACCGCGATCGTACCGTCCCCGCCGGCGCTGATCCGCGACGGCGGCGTCATCGCCGAGGGCTTCGATCCCGAACTCGACGAACTGCGGGCTATCTCGAGCGATGCGACGAGCTACCTCGGCGAGCTGGAAGTGCGCGAACGGGAACTCACCGGCATTCCGGGGCTGAAGGTCGGCTACAACCGGGTCCACGGCTACTACCTGGAAGTGTCCAAAGCCCAATCCGACAGGGTCCCGGACCGCTATACCCGGCGTCAGACCCTGAAGGCCGCCGAGCGCTACATCACCGCCGAACTCAAGGGCTTCGAGGACAAGGTGCTGTCGAGCCGGGAGCGGGCGCTGGCGCGCGAAAAAGCGCTCTACGAAGAGCTGCTGGAGCGCCTGGGCGAGGACCTCGCTCGCCTGCAGCAAGTCTCCGAGGCGCTGGCCGAGCTGGACGCGCTGACTAACCTGGCGGAAAGGGCCGAGACCCTGGAATACCGAATGCCGCGGCTCACCGAGACGCCGGGCCTGGATATCAAACGCGGGCGACATCCGGTGGTCGAACGGGTCCAGAGCGAGCCGTTCGAGCCCAACGACTGCCACCTCGACGACGAGCGGCGCATGCTGATCATCACCGGCCCCAACATGGGCGGTAAATCGACCTACATGCGCCAGGTGGCGCTGATAGTGTTGCTGGCCCATGCCGGCAGCTTCGTGCCCGCTGAAGCCGCGCTGATCGGACCGATCGACCGCATCTTCACCCGCATCGGTGCGGGCGACGACTTGAGCCGCGGTCACTCGACCTGCATGGAGGAGATGATCGAAACCGCCAACATCCTGCATAACGCGACCCCCGCCAGCCTGGTGCTGATGGACGAAATCGGGCGTGGCACCAGCACCTACGACGGGATGGCGCTGGCGCGCGCCAGCGCGCTGTACCTGGCCCGCCGACTGCGCGCGCTGACCCTGTTCGCGACCCACTACTTCGAACTGACCGCGCTGGCGGCGACCTGCGACGGGGTCGCCAACGTGCACTTAGACGCGGTCGAGCATGGCGACAAGATCGTGTTTCTGCACCACGTCAAGCCGGGGCCGGCCAACCGCAGCTACGGGCTGCAGGTCGCGGCGCTTGCGGGTCTGCCCAAGTCGGTGCTTGACGACGCGCGCGAACTGCTGGCGCAGCTCGAGGCCGGCGGCGGGCCGGTCTCTGCCGAGCAGCCGCAGATGAGCCTGTTCGAGCCGGGATCGGCGTCGCGTCCTCAGCCGGCAGAGCACCCGGCGCTGGAGCAATTGGCGGCGCTGGACCTGGACAACCTGACCCCGCGCGAGGCGCTGGAAGCGCTGTACCGGATCAAACAGGCGCTCGACTCGGACTGAAGCCATGGGACTCTATCGCCACACCCGGCTGTCGTGGCGCGACTGGAACCCGGGCCTGGACAACGATGACCGGACCCTGGGCTTCGTGCTCGATTCGCTGCCGGCGATCGCTGCCGACGAGGTGCTGTGGATCATCCGGCTGTTCGAAAACCCGGCCTCGCCGCTGGCCCTGCCGGGAGCGATCACGCTGGACCGCCACGACGCGCTGCACGTGCTGCTCGGCCGCGGGCTGCTGCTGCAGGACGAAGCGTTCGTCATCGGCTTCACAATGGGCGCGGACAGCCGCATCCGCAGCTGGCACCGCGCGCTGTTTCGCTGGGCCGGCACCACGCTGTACCCGCGGCCTTATCGCTTCAATCGCGAGCAGATGAGGGTGTTCGAGATGGCGTGCAACCTCGGGCTCGAGAATTCGCACCGCAACCTGCAGGACTTCCCGTTCGAGGACCATTTCCCGAAGCCGGTCGGGGAGCTGCGCGCGATGCTGGGGATCTCGGTGCATCGGTTGCACGCGCTGTTCAACTACGAGCAAAGTCTGCTCCCCGACACCACCGCCAGCAAGCGTCTGGACGTGGATTGGAAAAGGGTCGACCCAAGCGACCTTTATCCTCCGCCATAGGACGGCACGGGACCACATCCAACGCAAAGACTCTTAAGGCGCAGAGGAGTAGAAAAACCCCAAGGTCCATCGCAAACCAATACCTGCTTTGCGCCTTCACGCGTTTGCGTTTGTTCTAAAATCTTTCGGGGCAGTTTCGGATCGGGGTTGTTGGCTTGGGACCACGGCGAAAACACCGTAAGCTATGTGGTTAACGCTCGAGTTTCGCAGAGGGGCTTTAAAGGCATGCACAGATTTCTGATTGCGGCCGCGCTGGCAATGCTGGCGACGGCGCCGGCCGGGGCCGCGCCCAAGTACGTCGATTCACCGCCGATGCGGGACGTGGTCCGCGCCAGCGTCGGCAACGTCGGGGGCGGCCCGGTCCAGGTGCCACTGATCACCTGGGGC
>JBFGYD010000470.1:0-2524 GCA_041587615.1 Lysobacterales bacterium | reverse complement strand
TGAACTATTGCTTTGGTTGTCGCTTCTGCCACCCCTGTCCACTGGCGCAATTTGGTTGATGTCGAGCACGGCGACCGGCGAACGCCGGTCAGGGCGCGCCATTGGGACGTCGCAGTAGGAGGGTGGTGAGATATGCAGGCTAAATGGGGACCGGTCAACTGGCGCCTGCCGGACTGGGTCGAACCGTTCGTGGATGGCTGGACGGCCGACTTCGATTCTCCGTCCGCGCGCATGCGCTTTGCCGCCGCGCTGGCGATGGAAAACATCCGGCAGGGTACCGGCGGGCCGTTCGGGGCGGCGGTGTTCGATGACCGGGAACGGCTGATCGCGCCCGGGGTCAACTTGGTCACCGAAATCGGCGTCTCCGCCGCTCACGCCGAGATCGTCGCGCTGGGGATGGCTCAGCAACGGGTCGGGAGCTTTGACCTGTCGGCTGGCGGCGCATTCGAACTGGTCACCTCGGTGGAACCGTGCGCGATGTGCCTCGGGGCCATCCCGTGGTCGGGAGTGGCGCGGGTGGTTTGCGGCGCCAGCGGCGCGGAGGCCGAGGCGATCGGTTTCGACGAGGGAGCAAAGCCGAGGGACTGGCGCGATGCGCTGGCCGGGCGCGGCATCGAGGTTAAGACCGGCATCGAGGCAGCGACCTGTCAAGCAGTGTTAAAAGCCTACCGGCAGGCCGGCGGGCTCATCTACAATCCCGGCGGTGGCCCGGAGACCGGCGGACGCTTCGACTGACGCGCTCGGCCGGGGTGTCGACTGACGTGCGCCCGAAGTCGCCTTTTTACTGAGGCAGATCAAAGCCAGGCCAACAGCAACTCATGCAATATGAGAGTTGGATCATCAATTATTTAAACGAGCGAGGAGTAACAGCATGGCTGTAGCACGAGTAACGGAAATCATCGCCTCTTCCAACAAGAGCTTTGAAGACGCGGTCAAGCAGGGCGTCAAACGAGCGACCAAAACCCTGAAGGGCGTCAAAGGCGCATGGGTCGACGGGCAGAAGGTTGTGGTTGGCAAAAACGGCGCGATCAGCGAGTACCGGGTCAACCTGAAGGTCAGCTTCGTGCTTAAGCGCTGACTTTTTGGTGCAATTCGGACGAAAGGCGGGCGCCGCGATTGCCGATCGCGGCGCCCTCGTTTAGATTGTCGGCCGGTGCCCTTGGGGAATGGTAATGACTGGGAACAAGATTGTTGCGGCCGGGGTGCTGCTTGCGACCCTCGGCGCCGGGCGCGCCGGTGACGAGAGCGAGGTCCGAATCGTCGGCGCCGACGGCAGCGCGAGGGTCTCCTACGTCGGCGACGACATTCGAGTCGGGATAGGGATCGACGATTCCGGCGACGTCCAGGGTGAGTATCTGCACGTTTTTTCCAAGAACGAGAAATCGAACTGGATTGGCGAGCTGTGGGTTGGCGATCACCGCGGCGGGCTGAAGCTCAACTATCATTGGCTCAGCGGCGCGGACAGTCTCGAGGAGGCGGCGCTCGAGCAGGACCGGGTTCGGGTCGGCAAGGTGTTCGCGGCCGTGGACCGCAATGAGGACGACGACCGCAAGGTCACCCTCGGCGCCGGATTCGAGGGACCGACCCTGTTCTGGGGCGCCTACCTGATGAAGTCGATCACCGGCACCCGGCTGGTCGATGAAAGCATCGTCACCGAGACCGTTCAGTTGACCGGCGTCAGCGGCAACCAGCAGTTTGTTCAGGACCAGTTCACCGACACCATCACGCGGATTTTTGAACACCCCTACGACCAGGGGGTCGGAGTCCGCGTCGGACGTTATTTTGACGACCATCTGGTGCGGCTGCGCGGCGGTCTGGACTATGAGGAGGGCCGTTTTTCGGCCGATCAAGTCACCGTCAGCGTGGGAGTCGAGAAGTTTTTTGCCGGCAGCGGCCATTCGCTGGCGCTGAGCGGCGAGTACCTGGACAAATCGGGCGCGTTCGAAGTCGACGACAGCGACGTACGCGCCCTGCTGATGTACCGATACGCGTTCGGGCAGAGCTACAAGCCGCGCCGCGACGCGCTCGAGCGTCGCACCGAAGTCGTGGTCCCACCTCGGCCCGAAGTGCGCGAAAGCCGGTTGGTCAAAAACCGGGTCACGGTCTCGGAGCTGGCGCTTTTCGATCTCGATCGCTCGGCGATCCGTCCGGATGCGGCGAGCGCGCTGGACGAGGTGGCTCGGCGCGTGGCGGAGTTGGAACTGGCGGGCCCGGTCAGGATCACCGGTCACACCTGCGACCTGGCCTCGGATGCCTATAACCAGGCCCTGGCGCAGCGCCGGGCGGACGCGGTCGCGGCCTATCTGGACGCGCGCGGCGTCGAGCGGCAGGCGATGGACATCCGGGCCCAGGGCGAGAGCAGTCCGCGGGTGCCGAACGACTCGGAGGCCAACCGCAAACTCAACCGGCGGGTCGAGATCGAGTTCGTCAGCATCGAGCAGCGCAGCGAGGAGGTCGTGACCGAACCGGCGGTACCGGGCGACACCAAGGTTGAGTGGGTGCGCGAGGAAATCGACGATCCGGC